>CADBSI010000023.1 GCA_902797275.1 uncultured Erysipelotrichaceae bacterium
TTAATATTTGTTTTTATCAACTCAATATTATACGACTTGAATCACTTTTTTTCTATAAATTTGTTTCACATCAATTGTAACACTACATAGAAAAAATACAGAACTTCAAATTCATGTTTCTTTTTCTATAAAAATATGATATGATTATTAAGACTAAGTCATTTAAAAGTCATTTTAAATGATTATAATTATATTAAGGATGATGTTATGAAAACCAATAATGTTTTAAAAAAGAGTTTATTAAGTAGTGTTTTATTTATTATCTTAGTTGTTATAGTATTTTATTTTATCTTTAGAGATTTAGCTTTTAAAGATATCTTATTTTTAATTAGAAAAGCTAATAAATTTTATCTTTTATTAGGAGTAATAGTCATGTTTTCCTATAACATATTAGAAGCTTTGAATTTAAAAATTATTTTAACTTCTCTTGGGGATAAACCGAGGTTTATAAATTGTTATAAATATGCCATTGGTTCATTTTTTACAGCTTCAATTACTCCGTCTTCATCTGGAGGTGATCCGATGGCTCTTTATTTGATGTCTAAAGATAAACTTCCGGTTAGCCATTCAGCTATTACTTTACTTACTAAATTATTAGTTTATCAAATGGTTATAATTATACTAGCAACCACTAGTTTTATTATTTCTTTTAAACAAATTGTCGCTTTACTAGGTAATATGAAATTTTTAGTTTTTCTAGGTTTAACTTTAAATATTTTGGTCTTTACTCTTTATTTCTTAGCTATTTTCTTTAAACAAATATTAATCTATTTAGTAGAAATTCTTTGTAAATTATTAAAGAAATTACATTACAAGAAAACAGAAGCTTTAAGAGAAAAAATAAATTTACAAGTAGAAGAATATTCAAGAGCTGCTAATATTTTGAAAACTAATAAACAAATATTTATTAAAACTATTTTAACTACTTTAATCCAAATTATTTTATCTTTTACAATTCCTTATTTAGTTTATTTAGCATTTGATTTAGAAGGAGCCTCTTTATTTAAATTTATTACAACCCAAGCTATTTTATATGTATCAGTTTCAGCTTTACCATTTCCAGGAGCTGTTGGTATAAGTGAAGCCGTTTTCATGAAGTTATATAAAACTTTATTTAATCCAGCTATTCTTGGAAGTGCTATGTTTATAACCAGATTTATTAATTTCTACTTATTTGTTATTATAACTGGTATCTTATTAGCAATTTTTATTACTCATGATAATTTTAAAAAGACAAAATGAGACTTAATCGTTTCATTTTTTTTCAATTTAATGTATACTTAAATTGAGGTGCTTATGTTAGATAATATTTCAAATAGAACTTTATTAATTGTACCTAATAATTTAAAGAATTATATTTTAGAAACTATTAATAAAGAAAATAAATTAATAAATATAAAAGTCATGACAATAAAAGAATTTTCAGATGCTTATTTTTTTTCTTATACTAAAGAAACTATTCATTTCTTAGTTAATAAATATAATATAAGTGTTGAAAATGCAATACTATTTTTAGATAATATGAAGTATGTTTTAAATTTAAAAAGTACAAGTAATAATATTATTTATTTACAAGAATTATATCAAGACTTAGTTAATAATAATTTATTAGTCTTTGATTTAATGTTTAAACCTTATTTAGAAAATATAGATATTATTATTCTTTCTAAAGATAATATAGAACCCTTTTATTTAAATATTTTAGCTAAATATAATCCAACTTATTATGATTTAGAATTACCTAAGAGGAATAAAAGTATTCCAACTTATAAATTTAAAAGTTTAGAAGAAGAGGTTAGTTTTCTTTTTAATGAAATTAGTTCTTTAATTAAAAAAGGAATTAGTCCAAGTAATATTAAAATTATGAATGCAACAAGTGAATATGAAAATATTATTAAAAGATTTAGTAATTTATATAAAATAAAAGTAAGTGATTTTTCAAAAGTTAGTATTTATGGAACTAAGGTTGTTAAAGAAATACTTAATTTAGTTAAAGAAAATAAAACTAGAGAAGACATTTTGTTATATTTAGAAAATTATAAAGAAAGTGATATTTATAATAAAATATTTAATATTTTATGTGATTATTATTTTACTAATGATTTAAGTTCTTGTTATGAAGAATTATTGTATGACTTTAAAAATACTTATTTAAGTAAACCTTTATATAATGATTTAATAGAAGTATTAAGTGTTAATCCAGTTAATTTTGATTATTATATTTATTTAATCGGGTTTAATTTAGAAAATATTCCTACTACTTATAAAGATATTAGTTATTTGAATGATAGTTTAAAAAAAGAAATAGGTTTATTTACTAGTATAGAAGCTAATAAGTTAGAAAGAGGTAATCTTAAAAAAATAATTAATAGTTTTTCTAATTTAGTTATTACTTATAAAGAAACTGATCCTTATAAAAGTTATTATCCAAGTAGTTTATTAGAAGAGTTAGATATAACTTATTATGATACTTTAAATATTAATACAACTTCTAATTTATATAATAAAATTAAATTAGCTTCTAATTTAGATTTAATGCTTAAATACGGGACTAAAACTAATGATACTAGTATTTTATATAATACTTATCAAGATATTAATTATTCAAGTTATGATAATAGATTTACGGGTTTAGAAAATTTTAATCTTGAAAAACTTAGTTTATCTTATACTTCACTTAATAATTTTTATTATTGTTCTTTTCGTTTTTATATTGATAATATTTTAAAACTTAATATTTATGAAGATACTTTTAAAATATTTATAGGTAATTTATTTCATTTTATATTATCTAAAATTTATCAAGATGATTTTGATTTTGAAACTTTATTTACAGAATATTTAAATACTAGAACTTTTTCTTCTAAAGAATTATTTTATTTAAGTATTTTAAAAGAAGAACTTAAAGATTTAATCAAGGTTATTTTAGATAGTAAAATGTTAACTGGTCTTGATAAAGTAAAATTAGAACAAGAAATTAAACTTAAATTTGGTTTAGATACCTTTAAAGGTATAATTGATAAAATCATGTATAAAGAAAAAGATAATAATACTTATATTAGTTTAATTGATTATAAAACTGGTAATCCAAGTCTTGATATGTCTAATTTGCAATATGGAATTGATATGCAATTACCAATCTATGTTTATTTAGTTAAAAAAAGTAAGATGTTTTTAAATCCTCAAATAATTGGTTTTTATTTTCAAAAGATTTTACATGAAAAATTAAGTTATGATCCTAAGAAAACTTTTGCTGAAGCAAATCTTGATAATTTAAAATTAATGGGTTATTCAATTAATGATCCGTATTTAGTTTCGATGTTTGATTCTAGTTATGAAAATAGTCAAATGATTAAGGGAATGAAAACAACTAGTAAAGGTTTTGCTTATTACTCTAAAGTATTATCTGAAGATGCTATTAATAATTTAGTTGATATAGTTGATTTAAAAATTCAAGAAGCATTTAAAAGTATCAAAGAAGGGGAGTTTAATATTAATCCTAAAGTAATAAAAGGGGAAAATATAGGTTGTAGTTTTTGTTCCTATAAAGACCTTTGTTTTAAAACTGGAAAAGACTTAGTTTATTTAGAAGGAAATGATGATTTATCATATTTAGAAGGAGGAGAAAATGCCTAACTGGACCAAAGAACAATTATTAGCAATTACAACAAGTGGAAAAAACATTATTGTCTCAGCTGGAGCTGGATCTGGGAAAACTGCTGTTTTAACTGAAAGAGTTATTCAAAAGTTAAAAAATGGAGAAAGTGTTGATAAACTTTTAATTTTAACTTTTACCAATGCAGCTGCTAAAGAGATGAAAGATAGAATTCGTCATGCTATTATGGAAAATAATTTAGTAAGTGAACTTGATAAAATAGATTCTAGTTATATAACAACATTCGATTCTTTTTCTTTATCTGTTGTTAAAAAATATCATTATTTATTAAATATAAATTCCAATGTTAAAATAGCCGATTCTTTAATTTTAAAACATGAACTTGAAAATATTCTTGATAATATTTTTACTAATTTATATGATGAAAATGATCCCTTATTTTTAAAATTAATTAAAGATTTCACGGTAAGAGATGATAAAAGTATTAAGAATTATCTTCTTACTATGTATAATAAAATAAGTTTAAAATATGATATGCAAGAATACTTAGATAATTATTTTTCTAATAACTATGATGATACTTATTTAAATAAAAAAATAGAAGAGTATGAAAGTATCTTAAAATCTAATATTTCAAAAATTGAAGAAAAACTTAATACTTTATCTTTAATGGTAGATGGAGATTTTTATAATTTATTTTTAGAATCTTTAAATCCTTTATTAAAAAGTAATACTTATGATGACATTAAAAATAGTTTAGATATATCTCTTCCAAGACTTAAAAAAGGCATGGATGTGGTTAAACCTTTAAAAGAAGATATTACCAATTTAATTACCAATTTAAAAAAATTAACCGTATATGAATCTCGTTTATATTTAAAAACAAGTATTTTAAATACTAAAGATTATGTTTTAGTTTTAATTAATATTATTAAAGAACTAGATAAAAAGTATCAAGAATATAAAAGTAAAAATAATTTATATGACTTCTTAGATATTAGTAAAATGGCAATTTCAGTTGTTAAAGAAAATAAAAAAGTCCAAGAAGAATTAACTAATTCTTTCCATGAAATCTTAGTTGATGAATATCAAGATACCAGTGATTTACAAGAATTATTTATTTCTTTAATTAGTAATAACAATGTTTATATGGTAGGTGATATCAAGCAATCAATTTATCGTTTTCGAAATGCTAATCCTAATTTATTTAAAGAAAAATATGTTTCTTATCAAGAAGGTATTAAAGGTATAAAAATAGATTTAGTTAAAAACTTTAGATCACGTGAGGAAACCTTAGATAATATTAACTATGTTTTTAACTATATAATGGATTTAGATTTAGGAGGAGCTAATTATAAAGAGACGCATCAAATGGTTTTTGGTAATACTTTATACTCTGAATATAAAGAACCAAATCAAGATAATAACTTTGAACTTTTAAATTATGAACCAACTAAAGAATATACAAAAGATGAAGTAGAAGCTTTTATTGTTTTAAATGATATAATAACAAAAATTAATAATAATTATCAAGTATATGATAAAAAATTAAAATCTCTAAGAACTGTTAAAAATGATGACTTTGTTATTTTGATTGATAAATCAACTAGTTTTTCTTTATATAAAAAAATATTTGAATATAAAAAGATTCCTTTAACTATCTTAAAAGATGAAGATATCTCGGATACAGATGATTTATATATTTTAAAAAATATCTTAGTAAGCCTTGCTAACTTTACTAACAAAACTAGTACTAGTTTTAAATATGCTTATTTGTCTCTTGGAAGAAGTTATTTATTTAACTTAGAAGATAAAGTTTTATACCAAGATTTAAAAACAAATACTTATCAAGATATAATAATTAATAAACTTACTAAACTTTATAAAATTTTAGATTATACTCCTATACCAGACTTAATTGATAAAATCTTAGAAGAATTTAATTTCTTAGAAAAATTAATAACAGTTAGTAATATAAATGAATCTATTATAAGATTTGATTATTTAAAAAACTTAAGTTTAGATTTAAATGATTTAGGTTATACTTATCAAGACTTTTTAATTTATTTAGAAAAGATGATTGAAAATAAAGAAAGTATTAAATATTCTTTAAATAAAGAAATCAATAATAGTGTTAAAATCATGACTATTCATAAAAGTAAAGGACTAGAATTTCCTATTTGTTATTATACCGGTTTAACAAATAAATTTAATACAAGAGATTTAAAAGAAAGATTTATCTATGATGATACTTTAGGTTTTATAACTCCAATTTTATATGATAATAGATTTTTAAATACTATTTTACATACTTTATATAAGAATAATTATTTAAAAGAAGATATAAGTGAGAGAATAAGACTTTTATATGTTGCTATGACAAGAGCTAAAGAAAAAATGATTTTGATAACGTCTTTAAAAGAAGATGAAGTTGATAATAATGATTTAGTTGATATTGATATTAGACTTAAATATAATTCATTTGCTAGTATTTTAAATTCTATTTCCGATAAATTATTAAAGTTTACTAAGAATATTGATTTAAATACTTTAAATTTAACTAAAGATTACTTAGTATTTAATACTAACAACTTATTCTCTGGAATTAATAAAACTAAAGAAACTATAAATGTATCTGAATTAAATCTCAATTATCAAGAACTAAAAAAAGAAAGATATTCCAAAACTAATCATGAATTAATAACTAAAGAAATGAAAGAAAAATTAGAGTTTGGTTCATATTTACATTATCTACTTGAAATAACTGATTTTAAAAAGAAAGATTTAACTAATATTCCAATAAATTATCAAAAGTATTTTAAAAAATTATTTGAATCAAAATTACTTGAAGATCTAACTAATACAACTATTTATAAAGAATATGAATTTATTTATAATAATAACCATGGAATAATAGATTTAATGATAGAACATGATACTTATATAGATATAATAGATTATAAATTAAAAAATATAGATGATATTAACTATCATGAACAATTACTAGGTTATAAAGAATATATAAAAACAAAAACTAAAAAAGATATAAATATATATTTATATGCAATTATAACAGGAGAATATGAACATATTAATTAATTATTCTTCAATTAACTTATCAATACTTACAAGATTATAATTTAAATTACTAATACTTTTAAGTAAAATATTAAATTCATCTAAATTAGAATTAAGATAAAACATAAATATTTTACCATTTTCTAAAGTATTATAAACATTATAATAATAATCATGAGTTATAATATTAGGTATAATAGTATATAAATTATAATAAGAACAAATATTTAAATTATTAATATTAGTTTCATAACAATAATTAATTCTTTTGTTTTTAATTAAATTACCTTGATAAATAATAATATTATTAGTAATACTATTTAAATAATTTAAATTATCAAGAAGAAAATATTTATTAATAATAAAACTTATATTAGTATTTTTATAGTACTTGACTATTTCTAAGTTATTAGTACTTATAATAATACTAATATTTTTTTTCTTTAAATTACCATTTATTATATATTTATCTATATTATTAGTTAAAGAAATACTTGGTTTAACTTTATCTATTATTAAAGAAGAATTATCAAATTTTTTAATTTTTTTAAGTTTTTGATAACTAGCATTTATATTTAATTTAGTACCACTTATACCTGGTATAATTGTCTTATTAGTAATAATAGCGTTTATTGGTTCTTTATAGTATTTATCTTGATTACTTTTAATTTCTTGCATTAAAGGATCTTTATTTTTTAAAAAGTTTTTAACTATATTAGCATAGTAAAAACTAAATATTAAAAGAATTATAGTAAATAAAAAATTAAATATCTTTTTCATATTTAATTTTATTCTTTAAAGTAAAAAAAAGAAGATATTATAAACTAACATCTTTCATATCTTTTCTATATTTTTTAGCTTCACGAGTAGTTACTTTTACTTTAGTACCATTTTCTAAGGTTACGTTTTGTAAATTTAACTTTTGCATATGTCTTGTAGCATTACAAGCATGACTTCTTCTATTACCAAACATTGGTTTTTTAGCTGTAGCTTTAATAGCCATAATCTCACTCCTTCTTTTAATTAATATCTCAACGCTTATTAACTTTATCATAAAAAGGTTAGAAAGTCAAATAAAATAAGGTAATTTCAAAAAAAAACTTTATTAATTTGAAATAATATTATATAATATTAATGTTTTGGAGGGAATATGTTAACAGAAAAAGAAGTATTGCATGTTTTAGATTTAGCAAGATTAGATGCAAGTTTTGAAGAAATTAAAAAGTATCAAGTAGAACTTTTCAAAATGATTGAAAGTATTGATAAGATAAAAGATATAAAAGATTATGATAGTGATTTAATGATAGCACCTTGGACAAGTAATTGTAAATTAAGGGAAAATGATAGTATTAAAATAGATAAGTGTGATGTGTTAAGTCAAGTTCCAGATAAAAAAGGTAATTTTATTGCTGTTTCAGTTGAGGTGTTAAAAGATGAGTAAGTATTTAAATTTAAGTATAAAAGAAATTCATGAGTTATTAATTAGTAAAAAGATTAAACCAATTGATTTAGTTGAAGAAGCTTTTGAAGTATTAGATAATAATAAATTAAATGCTTTTATTACAGTTGATTATGAAGGTGCTAGAAAAAGGGCAATTGAACTTGAAAATATAGAAATTGATAAGAATAATTTATTATTTGGTATACCAATTGCTATTAAAGATAATATCATGGTTAAAGATTTAAGATGTACTTGTGCTAGTCATATTTTAGAAAATTTTGTAAGTATCTATGATGCAAGTGTTATTAAACTTATTAAAGAAAATAACATGATTATTATTGGTAAAACTAATATGGATGAGTTTGCTATGGGATCAACTAGTGAAACAAGTTATTTTGGTCCACCTATTAATCCTTGGAATAAAGATAAGGTTCCAGGGGGATCAAGTGGAGGATCTGCTGTTTCAGTTGCCTCAGGTATTACCCCTTTAGCTCTTGGAAGTGATACAGGAGGATCAATTAGACAACCAGCATCTTTTACAGGAATTGTTGGTATGAAGCCAACTTATGGAAGAGTTTCAAGATTTGGTCTTGTTGCTTTTGCCTCAAGTCTTGATCAAATAGGACCAATGACCAGAAATGTTTATGAAAATGCTCTTTTATTAAATATAATTTCTAAGTATGATGAGAAAGACTTAACTAGTTTTGAAACTAAGGAAGATTTTACAAGATTAATCGGAGAAGACATTAAAGGAATGAAAATTGCTATTCCTAATTACTTTGTTAGTGATGTAGTTTCTGAAAAAGTAGTAGAAAGAATAAAAAAAATAGTTAAGTTCTTAGAAGAAAAAGGTTGTAGTGTTTCCTATGTTGATATTAATAACATTGATAAAGCTGTTATTTTATATCACATAATTGCTATGGGAGAAGCCAGTAGTAATTTAGCTAGATTTGATGGAATTAGATATGGTTTAAAAGAAGATGCTAAAACTTTAGAAGAGTTATACAAGAAAACGAGAAGTAAAGGATTTGGCAAGGAAGTTAAAAGAAGAATAATGGTTGGTTCTTATATTTTATCAGGTGAAAATGCTAAGACTTATTATAATAAAGCTTTAGAAATAAGAGATGATTTAAAGAAAAGTTTTGATAATATTTTCAAAGAATATGATTTAATTATTGGACCAGCTAGCTCAAGAGTTGCTTATGATTTAAATTTAAATAATGATGATCCTTTAAAATGCTTCATGGATGATATCTTAGTAATGCATGCTAATATGGGAGGTTTTCCAAGTTTATCACTTCCGGTTGGTTTAATTGATAAAATGCCAATTGGAATGCAAATAATGGGAAAACAATTTGATGAAGCTTTAATTTATAAATTAGCAAGCTTTATTGAAAAAGAATTTAAGGAAGGAGAATAAAAATGGATTATAAAAAAACAATAGGAATTGAGGTTCACTGTGAACTTAAAACTAAAGAAAAATTATTTTCTCCAGCAAGTAATAACTATGGTTCTCTTGCTAATTCTAATGTTAATATCATTGATTTAGGTTATCCTGGAACTCTTCCTACTTTAAATAAAGAAGCCATTTTACTAGCAATCCAGGCATGTCATGTCCTAAATTGTAAAATTAGAAAAGTTCAACACTTTGATAGAAAAAATTACTTTTACCCAGATAATCCTAAGAATTTTCAAATAACTGAAGAAAGAACTCCAATTGGGTATGACGGGTATGTAGAAATTCAAGATGAGGGAATAACTAAAAGAATTGAAATACTAGAACTTCATATCGAAGAAGACACCTCTAAAAGTATTCATTCCAAAGAAAAAACACTTTTAGATTTTAACCGTGCCGGAGTACCTTTAATTGAAATAGTAACCAAACCTTGTATTCATACTGCTAAAGAAGCAACTTTATATCTTGAGGCTTTAAGAGAACTTTTATTGTATGCAGGTGTTAGTGATTGTAAAATAGAAGAAGGTTCCATGAGATGTGATGCTAATATTTCAATTAGTAAAACAGAGAAATTAGGAACTAAAGTTGAAATTAAAAACATAGGTTCCATTACTAATGTAGGTCTTGCCATTGATTATGAAAGCAAAAGACAACAAGAATTACTTGATAAGGGAGAAACTTTAAGAGAAGAAACTAGAAGATATGATGCAACTAAGAATAAAACTATTCTAATGCGTGTTAAAGAAACAGGAAATGATTATAGATACTTCCCAGAACCTGATATTCCTTATTTAGTTTTAACTGACGAAATTATAGAAAACGCTATTAAAGAAATTCCAACCATGGCAAATACAAGAAGAGAAAAATATTTAAATGCTGGAATAAGTTTATTAAATGCTAATAAATTAATTGCTAACAAAGAATTATCAGATTACTTAGAAAAATTCAAGAATATTAATTTAAAAACAGCATCTAATTTATTACTAGGTGATATTCAGGCTTATTTAAATAAAACTAATAAAAAAATAATTGATACAAATTTAACAAATGATAAATTTATAACTTTAATCAATTATTTAGATGATGGTAAAATTAGTCATAAAAACTTTAAAGATATAATAGAAGAGGTAATGGGGGCAACTGATACAATTGATACTATTCTAGATAATAAAGGTATTAAAAATGTTGTTGATAATTCCTTAGTTGAAACAATAATTGATAAAGTAATAAATGATAATTTAAATGTTGTCAATGACTATAAAAATGGAAACGATAGATCTTTAAAATTTTTAATGGGACAAGTCATGAAAGAAAGTAAAGGTTCTGTTAATCCTAAAATAGCAAATGATTTATTAATTGAAAAGTTAAAGAAATAAAACTCTTTAGCTTTTTTATTTCTTTTCATGTTGCAAACTAACGCATTTTTTTAATTTTTTGCGTTAGTTTGCAACATTTGATATTTAAAAGTTTTAAAAAAAATAAAGAAAGAAGATCAAGAAAACTAATTATTTAAATTCTTGATCTTCTCTTGTTTTGTTTTAACAAATTTAATTTTATACTTCAACTACTTCTGTTTCTAGTATCTTAACTATTTCATTTATAGCATTAATTGTATCTTCAAATTTAATACCTTTTGCATATGAATTTTTTGATACATATTCTTTCCATAAATTATTCATATTGCTATCATCAATTAATTCATCAATGACCTCATTAATTTGTTCTAAATTAAAAATTGTTTCTCTTCTTGCAAAAGTGTTTTTTATTGCTTTAATCAAACTATTTTTATTTAATTCATTTATTTTTGTATTGATTAATATATAAATATCATAAAAATCCTTTAATCTGGTATTGAATAAGCCTCTCGTAATAATAGTTTGAAACTTTTCAGCTAATACTGTTTCAAGTGTGTATGACATTATAGGTATTTTTTTATCTTCAAAAATAGATTTATAATTATATTTCATTTCTTTTGGTGTAATAACATCACCAGTTGTTAATTCAACTGTAATATACGTTTTATTATTATCCAATTTAGATAAGATGTTTAATCTAAAACCACCATATTCATCTTCTAGTCTAATGTCTTTAATAGAAATAATTTGAAATGATACGCCATCATCAGTATTTATATTAAGTATTTCATTAAAAACTTTTTCTACATCATTTTTAGTAAGTGGTATTCCTTTTAAAGTGGCGTCCATATCTTTGGTGGTTCGTTCATCATCACCAATAATAGAAGTAAGTAGTAGACCACCTTTTAATATTATTTGCTCTTTATAGGCACTTTTAGATATTCTTTCTAAAATTCTTTCAAAATAAAATAATTGGTAGAATTTTTGAGAAATATCACTATTACCACGTGCTTTTTTAGATATAATATTTTTTAACTTGTCTGAATTCATTATAATAACACCTCCATATATTCAAGAATTTTTTTATCAATATTTAATTTTTTAGCATATCTCATTAGTTTTAATAAATCTTTATCTTTTCTTTTAGCATACCATTTTAAAGCCTTTGTAAACATCTCTTTATCCATATGATTTCTATATTTAACTATATCACAAATAGTTCTTTCTAAATCATAAGTTCTAATTTCCATTCCAAAAGGGGATTTAATTGTAGTTAAACCTATCGTTAAAAACTCTTTTTTTACATAATGTAATTGAACATTTTTATCTTTATTTAGGCTTCCGTTATATCCGATAGGTACAGTCATATCAAAATAAAGAGGAGTTCTATCGGACAAATCGTAAAAATAAAGTGCTGTAGAATGAGAAAAAACACAGTTTTTCGATTTTAATTGATATTTATAATAGTCATCACAAAATGAATTAGTAATTGCATAATATCCTCTTGCAATTCTTTCTATTTTATTTTGTTTAATTAATCTTGTCAATTCAATAGTATTAATATTTGCATCTTTAACTTGTTTTGTTGTAATATATCCGTTGTTTTCAGTTGCAATTTTAATAACTTTTTCAGCATTAGTCATATTATCACTTTCCTTTGTATTAATTTTATCATTAATTTATATTTAAGTAAATATATTTTGTTGCAAACTAACGCATTTTTTTAATTTTTTGCGTTAGTTTGCAACATTTAACATAATTGACAATTACACCGAAAAATGATATAATTTCAGTGTAATTGTCAAAGGAGAATAATTGTTATGGAAGAAATAGGTAATAAAATAGATAGAAATATTTTAAAAGATTATGTTAAAACTATTAATACAACAAGAAAAAATATGATTAAAATTAAAGAAGAACTTAAAGAAATAAATAAGAAAAAAGAAGTATCTGAAGAGATAAATACTATTAATAATATGTCGTTAATGATTAAAGAACTTTTAATAAAATCTCCAAATAAAAAAAGGGAAATTTTAACTTATGTTATAAGACAAATAATGCAAGAAAATAATGGAATGATTTCAGCTAGAATGATAGAACCTCTTAATATAAGTAGACAATACCTTTTAATAATGAAAAATAATCATGAAATAGATAGAATTGCAAGAGGTATTTATCTTGATAAAAAATGTTTTGAAGATAGTTATTTTTCATTTCAACAAAGATATAAAAAAGTTATTTTCTCTCATATGAATGCTCTTTATTTTTATAATATGACTGAAGAATTTCCATATAATTATACTATAACTGTTCCTCAAAATTATCATGTAAATACGATAAATAAAAAATGTAATGTTTTTTATGTAGCAAACGATATATATGAAATAGGACTAACAAAAGTAAAAAGTCCTAACGGAAATACTATATATACATATGATATAGAAAGATGTATCTGTGATATTATAAGATCTAAAAATAGAATGGATCCAGAACAAGTAAAAAAAACTATCAAACAATATCTTAAAAGTAAAGATAAAGATTTAGTTAAACTAGCAACTTATGCAAAAAAAATGGGAATAGAAACAAAAGTAATGACAACTATAGATAATTATCAATAATTCAACATGAAAAAATGTCCAAATATGTAAATAAAATAGAAAAAATCAGTATATTTTCAAGAAAGTTAATTTTAACCGTATATATTCTATACGGGAGGGAGGAACTATGAAAAAATATCTGATTTTTTTGTCGTTAAGAAATTAAAAACTTATTATATTTAAAGAGTTAAAAGAGAAAAAAATTAAAGGAGGTTAAATAATTATGAGTAATTCTCTTCAAGCAATAAAGGATAAAATAAGAAAAATTTCAAATGAAAAAAATGTTGAATTTAATACTGTAATGAGATTTTACATGTATGATAAATTTATTGAACGTTTAGCTAAAAGTAAATATAAAGATAATTTTATATTAAAAGGTGGTTTTTATTTAAGTAAATTATTTGGCATAGATAATAGAAGCACTATTGATATTGATGCTATGATAAGAAAAACTAAATTTGAAAAAGAAAATATTATTAAAATGATAACAGAAATTATTGATATAAATATAGATGATAATACAAAATTTGAAATAAAAAAAACAGAACCAATTCGTGATGAAGATGAATATGGTAGTTTAAGAATTACAATTAATTTTTCATTAGAAAATATGAAAGATAGTTTTCATATAGATGTAGCAACAGGCGATCCTATTTATCCAGGACCAATTGATTATAAATATGAAACGTTAATAGATGGTAATTTTTATAAAGTATGGTCTTATAGTTTAGAAACAGCATTAGCTGAAAAAATTGAAACAATACTTACTAAATTAGAAACGAGTAGTAGAATGAAAGATTACTATGATATTTATTTAATACATAAGTTTAATGTAATAAATAAAACAAAATTTAAAATTGCAATTGAAAAAACATTTAAAAAAAGAAATTTTAAAGCAGATTTAATTACAAATTTAAATATAGTAAAAAATAGTAAAGTTTTAAAAGAAAAATGGAAAAGTTATTCTAGAAAAAATAGTTATGCAAAAGATTTAAGTTTTGATGAAACTATAAAATGTTTAGAAGAATTTGTTAAATTAATAGTTGTTGTTGCCATTTAATTTAATGAGGGTATGTATAAATTTTATATATACCTTATTATATTTGACAAAACTAATGAAATTATTTTGTTTATCATTAGTTTTGTCAAAAAAATATATTAACAATTTAATAATACTTAACTATATTATTACCAACAGTTAAAGAATATTCTCCATAATAATAAGGAGCTATTTGATATCTTTCAAAATAGAAAGTAAAACCATTTTTACTAATAGTAAATTTACTAAAATTATTAATATTAGGTTTAGTTCCTTCATATAACATATCTAAAATATTATTAAAAGCTGATTTCTTTTTAAAATAAGATCTACTTATATTAGATAAATCATATAATAAATTATTATTATTTTTAACTAAATCATTTATTGTTATAAATTCATTAGTTTTAATATTATAATTTATAGTTTCTATATAATAATTAGGATGAGCTCCTCCTGAAAAATAAGATATATTAAAGATAATAGAAATAAAATCTTTATAATAATAATCTTTATAAGTTATATATAAATAATAACCTATATTCATATTTAAAATATTGTTTTTAAAATCTACTTCGTATTTATTAATAATATTATTTATTGCTATATTTAAATCTTTATAATTAGTATTTGGATATTTAATTCTTATATCATATTCTTTTTTTATATTATCATCTCCTATACTATATTTATTAAATATTAAAATTAAACTTAATAAAAAAATAATTACATATAATAAAATTAATTTCATTACTAATTATATGTAATTATTTTTCTAATTATTAACTTTTATATAAATAAAAAAAGTAAAATAAGCTACTTGTATTACTCATATTATTATGATATCATTATTAAGTAGAGTAAAAGAATTTAACATATAAAAACTTAAATAATTATAATAAGAAGGAGATATTATGAAAAATAAAAAAATATTAATTATAATAAGTGTACTAGTCTTAATAAGCTTTATTTTTGGTTTAACATTTGCAACTTATACTTATAATAAAACTGGTAAAACTTCTAAACTTATAGTAGGAGACATCTATATGCATTATAAAGAAAGCAATGAAGCTATTTTAACAACAGCAGAAGACACCTCAAGATTTTATCTTGATTGAACTTTTGCTAATAGTATCATGAAAAGTCAAAGTTATACAAGTGATACAAGAAATGAATTATCAAAGTGTATGGATTATTTTAAGTATTTTACTTTTGATAATGGTTCAACAAATGAAACTTTTTGTAAAGGGACAGGAACATATAATGGTAGTACTTTACAAAAAATGATTAATGATGGTTATAGTAATGATTATCTATATAATGCTGGGATTATTAATAGTAATAATACAGTTAATTCTAATATGGCAAATCAAAGTTATACAAGTGATACAAGAAATGAACTATCTAAATGTGCTGATATTAGTTATGGTTATTTTGAAAATAAAGGTTTAATGCCATCTACTAAATCAAATCCTAGTAAATTTAATCAAAAAAATAATAATGCTAAATTTATGAATGTGAGTCCAACATCAGCTCAAGTTCCATATACAATTAATAATTTTATAGGTTTATGTAAAGGAACAGAAAAGATTTATGATAATGATTTAATTGGTTTTATTGATAATAATACTATTAGAAATGATTTAAAAAATTTAAATATTACAACTCAATATAGTGGTATTTTATCAAGTTTAGAAACAGGTAATCTTACTTTAAATGAAAATATTAAAAATCAAACATATCAAGAAGATACAAGAAATGAAGTAACTTTATGTGCTAATTATTTTTATAATAAATACGGAACTAATGGTATAGCATATATAGCAACAAATATTAGTAATTATTTTAAAAATAACAATGCTAAATTTATGATGAGTCAGGCATATAATTATTCTTTAGGTAATTATACAGAATATTGTAAAGGTAATATGACAATTGGAGATTATAATTTTCAAGCTGCTTTAACTAATAATAAATTTAATGAAACTGATTTAACTTATCTTACAAGTAAAAATATAATTTCTAAATCTGGTGATACTTATACTATTAATTCAAATATAGCAAATCAAGAATATCAAGAAGATACTAGAAATGAACTATCTAAATGTATGGATGGTTGTAGAGATGGTTCATTTGATGAAGGCTCAACAAGTGAAACTTTTTGTAAAGGAACAGGAACACTGAATGGAATGAGTATTTATGGTAATCTTGCAACTTGCAATCAATCAGGTGGAGGATCATATTCAAACAATAATAATGATGATACTTTTGCTTTACCATTAAGTGCAGCACCATCAGGTTTTCTTCCAGAGCAATGCAATTATTTATATAACAATAATATTGCAGTTTCAGAAAAAGAACAATTACCTTATTTTGAATTTACTATAGATGGTAAAAATACAAGTAATAAAGATATTGTCTATAATGTTAAATTAATTCATGGAGAGATTGTTAGTAGTAAAAGTGAAAATAATAGAATAAGTGATAAATTTTTAATATTTAAACTTGTTGAAGTAGTAGATGGTAATGAAGTAGAACTTATTAATAATAAATCATTTACAACTATAAATAATACTATTTTATATAGTGATAAAGTATTAAAAAATACTAATACAGAAATTAATCATACATATAGATTGTATATGATAGTAGATCCTAACTTAATAGTTGGTAATACAGATAGATCAGATTATAGTTTTAATGACTATGCTAATTTATTTGCATCAATTAAAGTAAATGTAGATGGGGATTATGAATAGGTGATAGCATGAAAGATAATAAAAAGAAAAAAGTAATAATATTAATTATTATATTTACAATTATTTTATTTCTAGGGGCAACCTATGCTATTGTAGTTGATTATTTAAGTAAAACTGGTAAAAATTCTAGTTTAGTAGTAGGAGATATTTACATGCACTATAACGAAGGAAATAAACAAATATCTTTATCTAATGCTATGCCAAGTAATACTTATTCAAATGATTACTTTGAGTTTACAATTGATGGTAAGAATACAAGTAATAAAAATATTAATTATTTAATTTCTCTTTCTTATGGTGATATTCCAAGTAATAGAACAACAAGAATAAAAGATAATTTATTAGATTTTAAATTAGTAGAAGTTGTAAATAATCAAGAAAATATCTTAGTAGATACAA
>CADBSI010000024.1 GCA_902797275.1 uncultured Erysipelotrichaceae bacterium
AGTTATAAATTAGCATATTATATAAAGCTAGAAAATCATAAAATTTAATATTATAATCATTCATAAAAAATTCCTTTCTATTTCTTATATATGTAAAAATTTTAAAATTTTTACAGGAAATATTATTTTACTAGTTTTATTTCTTTTGTCAAGTAGAAAAATTTAAAAAATATAAATTATTACTATAATTTTTTTAAACTTTATGGTATGATATTATCATGATGGGGTGTTAGGCTAAAAAGGAGTTATTATGGATGATGCAAAAAAATTAATTATTATATCATCATGTATATTATTGATAATAATAATAGTAGTCATAATTATCATATTAAATAAAAACAAAAAGAAACAGATGCGAAAGAAAATAAATAATTTAGATGTAATTAAAAATGATGTATTGTCATTACCATTATTATCAGAAATAGAAAAAGTATCTAGTTTAACTAAAGGAGAACAATTAGAAGAAAAAATAAATAATTATAAAAAGGTTTATGAAGATTTAAAAAATAATTCTTTTAAAAAAATTGAAGATATGATTTTAGAATTAGATTTTCTTGTTCAAGAAAAACCAAAAGATTTTAATTATAAATATTCTTTAATTGAGTTAGAATTATATAAAAATCGTTATTTAATAAATCATATTTTAGAAGAACTTAAAGAATTAACATCATATGAAGATAAGTATCGTGGTTTAATTGTTAAATTAAAAAATAAATATCGAATAATTAACAGAGAATACGAAAGTAATAAAGATTTATATGGTGTATTAACTGATACTATAGATATGCAATTTGAAAATATTGAAAAAAGATTTCAAGACTTTGAAATTGTTATAAATGAAAATTTATATAATGAAGTTGTATTAGTAGTACGTTCTCTTGAAAATATGATTGATCATATGGGAGCAATTATTTTAGAACTACCTGATATTTTAGTTTTATTAAATGATTTAATACCATCAAGAATAAAAGAATTAGAAGTATTAAGAACTAGTATTCAAGAAGAAGGCTTTACTTTAACTTTTATGAATCTTGATTATAACTTAGCAGAGATAGAAAAAATAGAAAATGATATTGTAGATAGATCTAAAGTATTAAATATTGATAATAGTTTAATAGAATTAAAAACTATTTTAGAATTTTTAGATTCTTTATTTAAAGATATAGAAAAAGAAAAAGTTTATAAAAAAGACTTTGATGCTTCTTCTTATTCATTTGATCAAAGACTTAGTAATTTAAAAAATACCTTAAGAGATATTTATAAACAATTAGATGATATTAAAGTAATGTATGGTTTAAATGATGAAGATTTAAAAGATTTAGAAACTATTAGTCTTAATTATAATGATTTAGTAAAAGAATATAAAGCTTTGATTAGAAAAGTTAAAAAACAAGAATTTTCTTATGGTAAAATAAATGTTTATTTAAATGAATTATCTGGTAATTTAAAATTATTAGAAGATAATTTAGATTTAACTTTAAAGAATTTAGGTAGTATGCAAGATGATGAAGAAAGAGCAAGAGATCAATTAGAAGAAGTTCAAGAATTGCTTAAAATATGTAAAAGACAAATACAAAGTGTTAAAATACCAGTTGTTGCTAATAATTATTTTGTTGAATTAAGCGAAGCCAATGAAGCTATTTTAGAAATAATTAAAGAACTTGCTAAGAAACCAATTGTAATTAAAACTTTAAATACTAGAGTTGATACAGCTAGAGATTTAGTTTTTAAACTTTATAATACTACTAAAAATATTATAAAAAATGCTTATATTTCTGAAAATTTAATTGTTTATGCTAATAGATATCGTAGTTCTTCAAGTGATGTTATGAAAAATTTAAATAAAGCTGAAGTAATGTTTTATAAAGGTAATTATGAAGGATCATTAAAATTAGTATTAGATTTATTAGATAAATTAGAACCTGGTTTTAAAACTAAGATAAATAGTATATAAGAGTTGTTTTTACAATTCTTTTTTTAAATACTTGATTATTTTTAATTAATTTGGTATTATTTTGGAAGTAAAAAGAGGTGTTTTATGGTTTATTTAGATTATAGTGCTACTACTTTAGTTAATGATGATGTTTTAAATACTTTTACCAAAGTTAGTAAAGAATTTCCTGGTAATGCTAATTCTTTACATGATTTAGGTCTTAAAAGTCGAGATTTAATGAAATCATCAGTTAAACAAATAGCTGATTTATTAAATGTATTTGAAGATGAAATAATTTTAACAAGTGGAGCAAGTGAAGCTAATAACTTAGCTTTAAAAGGAATTGCTTTTAAATATAAAAATCGGGGTAAACATATAATAAGTACAAAACTAGAACATTCAAGTGTTTTAAATACTTTAAATTATTTAGAAACTCTTGGTTATGAAATTGATTATTTGGAAATATTACCAGATGGAAAAATTGATTTAAATGATTTAAAAAAGAAAATTAGAGATGATACTATTTTAGTTAGTATAAGTCAAGTAAACTCAGAGATTGGAATAATTCAAGATATAGATTTAATTGGAAAAATTTTAAAAGAATATAAAAAAATTATTTTTCATGTTGATGGAACTCAAGCTGTTGGTAAAATTAAAGTTAATTTAGCAAGTGTTGATTTATATTCCTTTTCAGGTCATAAAATATATGGTTTAGATGGAGTAGGATGTCTAGTTAAAAAAAGAGGTATTGAATTAACACCTCTTATTCATGGGGGAAAAAGTCAAACAATATATAGAAGTGGAACACCTTGTGTTGCTTTGTATGCAAGTTTAGCTAAAGCTTTAAGACTTGTTTTAACTGATTTTAATGAAAAATATAATCATGTAAAAGAATTAAATGAATATTTAAAAGATAAATTACAAGAAATAGATGGAGTTATAATAAATAGTAATAGTAATTGTGTTTATCATATTGTTAATTTAAGTGTTTTAGGAATAAAACCTGAAACTATGCTACATGCTTTAGCTAGTAAAGATATTTATATTTCAACTAAAACCGCTTGTAGTGATGATGCTAGTTTATCTTTAAGTGTTTTAGAATTTACTAAAAATAAAGATTTAGCTAAAAGTAGTATAAGAATTAGTTTATCTTATTTAACTACAAAAGAAGAAATAGATTATTTTTTAACTGTATTTAAAGAAAAAATAAATGAATTAAGATTTAAGAAAGGGGAATAATAAAGATGAATAGAATAATTTTAATAAAGTATGGTGAATTAACAACTAAAAAAAGTAATAGAAAGTTTTTTATTAATACTTTATATAATAATATTATAAAAAAATGTAAAGATTTAAATGTTATAATTTCTAAAGATATATCAAGAATGTATATAGAATATGAAAGTTTAGATGAAGAGTTAGTAATTAAAAGAATAGGGGAGGTATTTGGTATTCATGCATATTCAATTGCTTATAAGACTTTAACTAATTTAGATAGTATTAAAAGTACTATTAGAGAGATTATAGAAGATTTAGATAAAGATAAAAAATATACATTTAAGGTTGAAACCAAAAGAAGTTATAAAAAATTTTTAATGAATTCTATGGAATGTAATGATGAATTTGGAAGTTTCATTTTAAAAAATTATAAAAATTTTAAGGTAGATGTACATAATCCATCTTTAACTTTTCATGTTGAAATTAGAGAGAATTATTCATATGTTTATTTAAATGAATATAAAGGTATTGGTGGTTATCCTGTTGGAACACTTGGACATGCTATGTTGATGCTATCAGGGGGAATTGATTCTCCAGTTGCTGGGTATTTGGCTCTTAAAAGAGGAATTAAATTAGATTTAGTATATTTTGAAGCAATTCCCCATACTTCACTTGAAGCTAGAAACAAGGTTATTGAACTTTCTAAAAAGTTAAGTATATATGGTGGAGAAATGCGTTTAATAATTGTTCCTTTTACCAAACTTCAAGAAAATATTTATAAAAATGTTTCAGAGAATTACTCTATTACTATTATGCGCAGAATGATGTATCGTATTATGGAAAAACTTACCTTACGTTTTAAAAGTTTAGCTATTATTAATGGAGAATCGGTAGGACAAGTTGCTAGTCAAACATTAACTAGTATGTCTGTTATAAATAATGTTACAAATATTCCTGTTATTCGTCCAGTTGCTTGTCTTGATAAATTGGAAATAATTGATATAAGTAAAAAAATTGATACATATGATATAAGTATTTTACCATATGAAGATTGTTGTACTATCTTTGTACCACGTCATCCGGTTATAAATCCAGTTTTATCAGAATGTATTAAAATGGAAAGTACTTTTAATTATGAAGAAATGATAGATGAAATACTTGCTAATTTAAATATAATTACTATTACTCCAGATATGGATAAAAATAAATATGATGATATATTATAATTTAAAATATTCTTATTAATTATTAATGAGAATATTTTTTAAAAAATAGGAAAAATTTACCAGTTAATAAATCGTATAAAAAGAGTAATTTGTAGCAATCTATTAGTGTGGAGGTGAAACAATGAACTCAAATAAAGATGCTTTAAAGATGAGAGTTCCAGGTGCTAAACAAGCTATCGATAAAATGAAATATGAAATAGCTAGCGAATTTGGTGTTAATTTAGGACCAGATACTACATCTCGTGCTAATGGATCTGTAGGTGGAGAAATTACTAAAAGATTAGTACAAAATGGATTAAACCATATTAGTGGAAGTTATAATACTAACCAAAACTATTAATTTAAACCATAAATAAGAAATTAGTTCCTTTAAGATTGGTTAAGGGAACTAATTTTTATTATGATTTTTTTTTGAAATTTGACAGATTAGTAAAAATATGGTATAATCAAGCCACTTATCGTATTATGGGCTTAAATAGTTGGGGGTTGTATGAAAGAATTGAATTTTACTAGTCAAGATTTAAAAGAATATATAGATGAAGGTACTTTAATAAGTGATAGTGGTAGTTTTGGTTCAGTTTTTTTACACGGGAAAGATTTAATAAAACTTAAGAAAAATTTGTATCAATTATTAAAAATTAATAGAAAAGAGGTAGCTTCATTTGTTGTTGAAGACGTTTATAGATGGGGAAAAACTCCTTTTGTTGAAAAAAAACAGATAGAAGACTTACAAGAAAAACAAAAAAATGTAAAATTAACTGAATTTGATAAAGGAATAGTTTTGGTAAATGGAACAATATGTGGTACCATCCTTGCTAATCACATAGAATATAAAGATTTAACATATTATGATGATTTAGACTTAATAACAATGTTAAAAATATTAGAAAATGTTTTATTAGCTCTAAAGGAGTTAGATGATAATAAAGTAAGCCATTTAGATTTATGCAAAGGAGAAAGATTTAATCCTACTTTAAATATTTTATATAAAGGTACAGATATAAAATTATGTGATTTAAGTGGAGAATTTATTACTTATGATAATACTTTTAATCCTGCTGAAATGTATTTAGAGTATGCTAAAACTATTAATTTTCTTATTAAAAAAATAATTAAGAAAGATAAATCTATGAAAAGTTTATTTGCAAATTTATCTTATGATGCAACATCTTATGAAGAATCACTTACACTTTTAGAAGATATTAAAAAATTAATTAAATAGGAGGAATTATGATTAATTTAAATGAATTTAATAGAAATAAAATAATAAAACTAATTAATGATATTCAAAATTGTAATGAGGATTATATATTATATGTTATTGATGTTGATGATGTAGTATATAATACTGAACCTGTTATGCAAAAAGTATTAATGTCAATAGATCCACGTGCAACAAAGAAATATCGTGAAAAAATAGCTAGAGAAACTTCTGAAGACTCTGCTTACGAAACTACTAAGTCATTTGCTATTTTGGATTCTATTTTAGAAGAAACTCCTTATGTTGATGAAAAGGAAAATGGTACATATCAAACAAATGTATACCCAAAAATAGATTATGAAAAAATATATGCTTTAGAAAATTTAATGCCAAATGCTGTTTTTAATATAAATGAAATGCTAAAAAATCGAAAGAAAAATGAATTCTTTATTTACTTATCTCATATTAATCCTATTAGAGAAGGTGTAATTAAAACGAGACGCTTATATGAACTTACTCCTGATATAGATGCTGTTATGACTTTACCATATCATATTAAACCAGGTATTAAAGAAGTAAGTAGTAAAGCTGCTTTTCTAAAAAATTCTTTAGCTTTAGATACTTTAGAAAATTGTATTTTAATAGATAACAGTAAAAGTAATGGAAGAGATTGGCGTAGCCATGGAGGAACAGATATTCGCTTTTTACCAGAAGGTCATGATGCAAATGTGGATTTAATGGATAGAATTATGAAACTTACATATATTGATCCTTACGCTATTTGTAATAGTGTAGTTTTAATAAACTACTTAAAAACTAATCAAAATTATTGTATGGAAGAAGATACTAAAAAATTAATTAAAAGATAACAATAAACCTCGTAATTGAACGAGGTTTATTTTAGTAATAAATATTTGTATTAAAATAAGGTGGATAATAAGGCATTGGTTGATTAGGAGGAAAATATACTGGAATTGGTCCTTGATTATTATAATTTGGTCTTCCTACTAAATAACCACCAACTCCACCTAATAAAAATGGTGCTAAAAATCCACCACCTATAAATCTATCTCCATTATTATAATAAGTTGTAGTAGGATAATTTTTATAATTCTTTTGATAATTATTCCTATTTTGTGGTATATTATAATTAGTATACATAAAATACTCCTTTCTCTGTATTTTATGTTAATGAAAGGATTTGTTTATGGAAAGAGTTAAAAAATTAAGTGAAACAATTGTTAATCATAGTTTACAAGTTAAAAAAGGTGATAAGGTTTTAATAACTTATCAATCAAATGAATGTAATTATTTTATAAAAACTTTAATTAAAGAAATATTAGTTCAAGGGGGAATTCCGACCGTTAAATATCTTGATCCTGAGTTTGAAAATATAATTAAAGAAAACTTAAATGATAATATAATAGAAAATAAGAAAAATATTTTTAAATTTGAAGTCGAGGAATATGATTGTTTTATTCAAATAAGATATACTACAAGCGATTATTATGATAAGAATGTTGATAGAGATTTAAATAATAAATTAAAAGAAGAACTTAGTCCTTTTAAAGATATTGAAATTAATCAAAGAAGATGGATACTTTTAAATTATCCAAGTTATGTAGATGCTTATAAAGCTAAGACTAGTTATGAAAGTTTCTTTAATTTTGCTTTTGATACTATGACAGTTGATTATGACAAGATGCATAAGTCGATGCTACCTTTAAAAAAACTAATGGAAAACACGGATAAAGTAAGAATTACAGCACCTGGAACTGATATTACTTTTAGTATTAAAGGATTACCTGCAATTATTTGCTCAGGTGAAGCTAATATTCCAGATGGGGAAGTATTTACAGCACCTATTAAAGATAGTGTTAATGGAACAATTACTTATAATACTCCATCTCCATATAATGGTAATATCTTTCATGATGTTAGTTTAACATTTAAAGATGGAAAAATTATTAAAGCAACATCAAGAGAAGGTGATGATGAAATAAATAAAATATTTGATACTGATGAAGGTAGTAGATATATAGGAGAATTTTCACTTGGTTTGAATCCTATGATAATGCATCCGATTGGAGACATTTTATATGATGAAAAAATAGCAGGTAGTATTCATTTTACTCCAGGGTCTGCTTATAAGGAATGCTATAATGGAAATGATTCTAATATTCACTGGGACATGGTTTTAATTCAAAGAAGTGATTATGGTGGTGGAAATATCTATTTTGATGATAAATTAATTCGAGAAAATGGAATATTTGTTCTTGATGAATTAAAAGATTTAAATTACTAATATAAAAAATAAAAAATTTATAGATAAACTTATTGACTTTTATAAAAAAATGGTTATATAATATAACTAATTAAAGCGTTGATGCAGAGAAGTATTATATTTAGCTCCTTTTAGAGAGTTAATGGTCGGTGAAAATTAACAGGAAGAATATAAGAATAACACTGTGGAGCATATTTCTGAAATTAGTAGGAAATATCGGTTTATAACCGTTATCAAAAAGAGATATCAGCACTGATAAGAAGAGTGGTACCGTGATTAGTCGCCTCTTTTGATCGGTGCTTTTATTTTTAAGGAGGATGTATGAAAATAGATGTAAAAGATGTCATGAATGATTTAGAAAAGTATATGGGAAAAAAAGTTGTAATAGATGGTTGGGTTAGAAATCATCGTAAACAAAAAGAATTTGGTTTTATTGATTTTAGTGATGGAACTTGTTTTAAAAATGTTCAATTAGTTTATGATAATAAATTAGCTGATTTTGAAGAAATTACTAAAATTAAAGTTGGTTCTAGTTTAGAAGTAGAAGGTGAGGTTATTAAATCTGAAGGAAGTGGTCAAGACTTTGAAATTAAAGTTAGTAGTATCAAAGTAATTGGAGAATGTCCTGATGAATACCCAATTCAACCTAAAAGACATACAAGAGAGTTTTTAAGAGAACAAGCTTATTTAAGACCTAGAACTAATTTATTTAATGCTATTTTTCGTGTTAGAAGCATTGCTGCTTATGCAATACATAATTATTTTCAAGAAAGAGGCTATGTATATTTTCATGCTCCTTTAATTACATCAAGTGATTGCGAAGGAGCAGGTCAAATGTTTCAAGTTACAACTCTTGATTTAAATAGAGTTGCTAAATCTGGTGTAGTTGATTACTCAAAAGATTTCTTTGGTAAAACCGCAGCTCTTACTGTATCAGGTCAACTTGAAGCTGAAACATTTGCTCTTGCTTATAAAAAAGTTTATACATTTGGTCCTACTTTTAGAGCTGAAAATTCTAATACTAAAACTCATGCAAGTGAATTTTGGATGATTGAACCAGAAATTGCTTTTTGTGATTTAGAAGGTGATATGAATGTCATGGAAGATATGCTTAAATATGTAGTTAAATATGTTCTTGATAATTGTAAAGATGAAATGAAATTCTTTGATAGCTTTGTTGAAAAAGGTTTATTAGAAAAACTAAATAAATTATTAACTAGTCATTTTACAAGAATTAGTCATCATGATGTAATAACAATTTTAAAAGAAGCAAAAGTTGATTGGGAATTCAAGCCAGAATATGGAGAAGACATAGCTAAAGAACATGAAAAATATATAACTGAGTATTTTGATGGTCCTGTATTTATAACAAATTGGCCAAAAGATATAAAAGCTTTCTATATGAAATTAAATCCAGATAAAGAAACTGTTGCTGCAGTTGATTTAGAAGTGCCAGGAGCAGGGGAATTAATGGGTGGATCTCAAAGAGAAGAAGACTATGATAAATTAGTTAGTCGTATGAAAGAATTAGATATGGATGCTTCATCTATGGAATGGTATTTAAATTTAAGAAAATTTGGAGGATGTCCTCATTCAGGATTTGGAATGGGCTTTGAAAGATTATTAATTTATCTAACAGGGGTTGAAAACATTCGTGATGTTATACCTTACCCAAGAACTCCAGGAAACTGTGAATACTAAAAACTAATAGTGATCTTACTCACTACTAGTTTTTTTTATACCCACATGTAGGACAATAATTAAATTCAATATAACTGTTGCATCTAGGACAAATATTAGGATCAATTCTTTCTTTATCATATTTAACAGATTGCTTAATTTTTATAATAGTTATAATAAACAAACTAATTAAAAAGATAAAATAAATAATTAAGAATAATAAATTATTAGATAATAATAAATAATCATATATTCCATGTAAAATAGTAGGAACTATTACACTAAGAATTAAATTTTTCTTAAAAGAACCATGTAATTTAAATTTACTATTACCTAAGAAATAACCCATCATTGTTTGAAAACAAGCATGTCCAGGAATAGCTGTTAAACTTCTTAAAATAGCTGTTTGTAAAGCTTGCTCACTGCCAAGTACATAAATTACATTTTCAAAACAAGCAAATCCAAGTCCTACAAAAACACTATATAAAATAATATCATAGTATTGATCAAAATATTTACTATTATAAGATATTTTATAAATCATTAACCATTTAACTAATTCTTCTATTAAAGCAATAAAGCAAAAACAATAAAAAATTAATTCTATGTTATTTAATTTATTAACCTCTAATAATTTAGGAAAAAATATAAGCCATACTAACGATACAACAATAACAACAATTCCAGCTAAAATACCACTAAAAAATAATTTTTTTAGTAAACTTTTAGGTTCTTTAACTGTATCTTTATTATAGTAATAATACCCTATTAAATAAATAGGTAAAAGTGATAAAAACAATATTAAATAATTCATGCTAACCTCTAGAATAATAATATCATAAATTAATATTATTTTAAATACTAATTGACTTATCTAAAAAAAAGATATATACTTAAATTATAATAAGTGTAGGGAGGCAACGATTTATGGAACGTAAGATATATAATGATTTATTAAAATGGAAAAAAGATGCTTATAAACCATTACTTATATATGGATCTAAACAAGTAGGTAAGACTTATTCGGTTATTGATTTTGGTAAGAAATGTTATAAAAATATAGTTTACTTTGATACTACTAATAATAAAGAATTATTAGATATTTTAAAAAGAGAAAAAATACCTGAAAAAATTATTTTAAAATTATCAGTTTTATCAGGTGAAACTATTTTTAAACAAGATACTTTAATTATTTTAGATAATGTTGAAGATCCTTATATAGTAAAAGCTATTAAATTATTTGGTAATGAAAATAATCTATACCATATTATCATGATAACTTCTAAAAGAGATAATTTAGCTAAGTTTAAAGGAGAAGAACTACATTTTAAAGCTATGTATCCAATGGACTTTGAAGAGTTTTTAGTTAATATTGATAAAAGACAATTAGTTGATTTTATTAAAGAATCTTATGTTAATAATACCCCTATGCCTTTTCATCAAATGGCTCTTGATCTATACAATGATTATTTAATACTAGGAGGCTACCCTGAAGTAATAGATGCTTATATTAATAAAAGAGATTATTTAACAATTGAAAGTATTAAACAAAAAATAATTAATTTAATTAAATCTGAAACCATATATGCAAGAAATTTAATTGATATATCAAGAACAAATGAAGTGTTAGATAGTTTACCCTTTCAACTTCTAAAAGAAAATAAAAAGTTTCAATATGGTAATATAAAAAAAGGAAGTAGAAGCAAAGACTATGAAGCAAGTATTCAATTTTTAGGTATTAATAGTTTAATTCATCGTAGTTTTAAATTAAATGATATAAAAAGTCCTTTAAGTAGTTATAAAGATATAGAAAGTTTTAAACTATACCCAAATGATGTTGGTATACTTTATACAATGCTTCATTTAAATAGAAGAAAGTTTTTAACTGATAATGAAATAAAAAGAACTTTAATAGAATGTAATGTTAGTAATACTTTAATAAATCTTGGTTATAGTATTTATTACTATCAATCAGATGGTAAATCTGAAATAAACTTTATAATTCAAAATAGAATGGGTGAAATTATACCTATAGAAATACTTAATATGAATTTAACTAAAGCAAAAGCTTTATCAATGTTTACCTCAAAATATAAAGTAGCAAGTCCTATAAGATTAACAGAAGATAACTTTACTAAAAAGAAAAATATTAGATATATTCCAGTATATGCAAGTTTTTGTTTAAAAGAATTATAGTATAATTTAAATATTTATAAGTAAAATAATAATGGTGATTAAATGAATAAAAAAATATTATTTATAAACACGATTATTATTTTTTTATCTTTATTTTTATTTCATAATATCTATAACTTAATTCCATGTTCAATAACAGCTTTTTTGTTTCCTGTAAATGAAAGTTTATATGAACATTTAAAACTAATGGTTATATCAGAATTTATTATAGGATTAATTACTTATTTAGTATTAAAATTAAAAAAAATTAAATTTAGTAATTATATATCAGGTTTATTAATAGGAACAATTATAACTATTATTTTATTCTTTTTAATTTATTTACCTATTTATAATCGTTTTGGAGAAAATTTAATTATAACTATGTTAATTTATTTAATAACTTTAATAATAGGTAATATTATTTGGTATTTAATTAGTAAGAAAAATCATAATAAAGAATTAAATAATTTAAGTTTAGTAATAATAATAGTTATTACTATAATACTAGGTTATTTAACTTATAATCCTTTAAAAACAAAATTTTTCTTTGATCCTATAAATGAAATATATGGGATAAATAAATAAAAAAATTAGTAAAAGTTTAAAAAAAACATATATTATTATATGGAGGCTAATATGTTTCAAAAATTTGATGAAGATACAAAAAAAGTATTAAAGATGGCTAAATATGAAATGCAAAAATTAAAACATTCGTTTGTAGGATCAGAACATTTATTATTAAGTATATTAAGTAATAAGGATTTAGATTTAACTATAAGACTTAATAGTTATAATATTAACTATGAGAATTTTAAAGAAACACTTATAAATTTAATAGGTGTGGGTAATAGTTTGAATTCTTATTTTATTTATACACCTCTTTTAAAAAGAATAATTGAAAATGCTATTTTAGATTCTAAAGAAGATAATAGGTTTGAAGTTAATTTAAATGATTTATTTTTATCTTTTTTAGATGAAGGAGAAGGAGTAGGTATAAGAGTATTAACTAGTTTAGGTATTAATATAGATGATTTATATCTAGATTTTATAAATATTAAACCGTGTAAAGGTAAAAGTAAAAAGAAATTATCTTTATATGAATGGGGTTATGATTTAGTTCAAAAAGCTTTAGAAAATAAAATTGATCCAGTAATAGGAAGAGATCAAGAAATAAATCGTTTAATAGAAATTTTATTAAGAAGAACTAAGAATAATCCTTTATTATTGGGAGAAGCAGGTGTTGGTAAAACGGCAATAGTAGAAGGACTTGCTTTAAAAATAAGTAATAAAAGTGTTCCACCTCAATTATTAAATAAAAAAATAATTTCTTTATCTCTAGCAAGTTTAGTAGCCGGTACTAAATACCGAGGTGAATTTGAAGATAAAGTTAATAAAATAATTTCAGAACTTGAAGAAAATCCTGATTTAATTCTTTTTATAGATGAAATCCATTCTTTAGTAGGAGCAGGGGGTGCTGAAGGAGCAATAGATGCTGCTAATATTTTTAAACCAGCCTTAGCAAGAGGTAAATTAAAATTAATAGGTGCAACTACTCTAGCTGAATATAAAGATACTATAGAAAAAGATAAAGCCCTTGCAAGACGTTTTCAAACAGTTTTAATAAAAGAACCAAGTCTAGAAGAAACAAAAATAATTTTAAAAAAATTAAAACCAATATATGAAAACTATCATCAAGTAATAATTAAAAATGATATAATTGATAATATAGTTAAATTAACAAATAAATATATTTATAACCGAAAAAACCCTGATAAATCAATAGATATTCTAGATGAAGTATGTATTTATAGATCTCTTACTAAAGATAAAAAAATGCAAAAGAAAGAAAATATTTTAAAAGAATTAGATTTAACTTTAAAAGAAAAAAATAATTATTTATTAAAACATGATTTTAAAGAAGCATCTAAATGTAAAAATCAAGAATTAATATTAGAAGATAAATTAAATGAATTACAAATTAAAGAAAATGATTTAATCAAAAAAGAAGTAAGTATAAATGATGTTTTAATTGTTATTAATAAAAAAACTAATATTCCTATTTATTCTTTTAATACTAAAAATATTTCTAAATTACAAAAGTTAGAAAAAGATTTAAATAAAGTAATAATAGGTCAAGAAGAAGCTATTAAAGTAATAGTAAAAGAAACTAAATTGTTAAAATTTGGTTTAAAATCAAATGAAAAACCTGTATCTTATCTTTTTACAGGTTCTTCAGGAATAGGTAAAACGGAACTTGTTAAAGAATATGCAAGATTATTAAATATGCCTTTAATAAGAATAGACGGAAGTGAATATAAAGAAAATCATTCTATAAGTAAAATATTAGGTTCTCCTCCTGGATATGTCGGGTATGATAATCACATATCTTTAATAGATGATATTAAGACTAATCCTTTTTCGATAATACTAGTAGATGAAATAGAAAAATCTTGTAATTCTTTTTTAAATTTGTTCTTACAATTATTAGATGAAGGATTTATAACAACATCAACAGGTGAAAAAGTATATTTTAATAATTCTATTATTATATTTACTAGTAATATAACTACTAATACCTCTATGATAGGATTTAATCAAGATAAAGAAAAAGTAATCAAAGATAAATTAACTAATATACTAAGTATAGAACTATTAAATAGAATTAATCATGTAATTCAATTTAATAAATTAACTGAAGATAATATAAGATGTATTATAAAAAATAAAATAATGAATATAAAAAATAAATTTAAAGACTATAATATAGTAATAAATATAAGTAATAATTTTATAGACAATATTATTAAATTATCTAATTATAAAGAATATGGTGCTAGAAAAATAAATAAATTATTAGAAGAAAAAATAGATGATATAGTAATAGATAGTATTTTAAATAATGAAAAGAAAGTTAGAATAAGTTAAAGTATATAAATAGCTAACTTTACAATTTATTAATAAAGTGCTATAATATATAGCCAAAAGGGGGGCTATTATGAATGATTATTTAATAGATTTATATTTAAAATATTATGATACTAGAGAAAAATATGAAAGGATATATAAACGTTCTTTTAATGAGTTATTAAAAGAAATAGAAACGGAGTTATCTGTTTTATCATTAAAAGAGTTATTTGATGCTTATATAAAATATTCCAGAGTAAATTATTTAAAGAATTCTTATTTAAATAGTTTATTAAATTTAATATATGAAGATATTCAATTGAAGATAAATGATAATAATCCAATTGAAATAATAGATATGCATGCTGATTTATTTAGTTCAATGTTATCACTTGAAGATAATATTCAATCTTATAAAAATATTATACGTGTTAGAACTTATAATTTAGCTGATCCGTTCTTTATTTCTAATAAAATTGAAAAAACTAATCAAGAACAAGCAGTTTTTATTCAAGAATATAAAGATGAAATAGAAACATTTAATCAAACTTTAAAAATTTCTCAAAGTTCTTTTAATTATTTAGATAAACTACATAACTTATTAATGGAATGTCTTGATAATAAAATAGTATCTTTGTCAACAGAAGAAAGAAATAATCTTATACGTGATATAAATAAAAGAATTGAATTATATTTTTCTCGTATAAATTATCAAAAGAACTTGTTAAATAATAAAACAGCTTTAGAATTAGAAATACGTTTAAAAGGTTTAAATAGTTATGATATAGCAGAAAATTTTAATTTTTCTAAATTAAAAAATAAATTAGAAGTATATGAAGATTATCAAAATAGATTATTAGAACAAAGGAACAAAAGCAAATAAATTTACTAACATCACCTCATGGTGATGTTATTTTTAAATTAAAAGTAGTTTTATTTCTGTATTTTAATTATATTTTTTTTGTATATTTTCTTATTATATAAAAAAAACTGAAAGAATTCAGATTTTTTCATTATTTAAAATAATTGTATATATAGTTAAACCAATTAATAGAATTGATATCATTATATAATTATTATTATAATATGTTTGATTATTAATAATATCTAAAGTTGTATTAGTATTAGTTATTTTATATAGCATAAATGTATAAAAGTAAATACCTATGTTTAATATATTATAAGATAAACTATTTTTATAAATATCTTTTTTAGATAAAATTGCAATTATAATAAATATAGAATAAATAATATTTATAATAAAATATATAATAGATAAAATACTAGTTTTATATAATTTATTAATTAGTAGAAACGTGATAAATAAATAAATTGTAAAAAGAATTATTGATAAATAATATACTATTTTTTTCATGTTTCATCCTTTAATATTTGTTTAGTTTCCATTAAATAGATATCTCTAAATACTTCATTAAATCTTACGAGTTCTTTTTTTATTACATCAGGGTAGATTAATTTAGTATTTAAAATAGCTTTTCTAACATCTCTTATGTCTACTTCTTGACGATTATCAAATGCAGCATAGGAAAAAGCTTGTTGTAAAATAGTAAGAGAAATATCAGGGTATCTTACAGAAGTTTCATAAGTTCTTTTAAACTCACTTGTTATATCAGTTATAAAGGCCATGATGTTTTGTTTAACAAAGTCTGTATATTTTAGTTTTAAACCCATTTTCTTTTCAAATTTTGGATAAGTTCCCATCATGATTTGAATATTCATTTCTCTTGTTGGTTCTGATACTTCAACTTTTTGAAAACGCCTTACAAATGCTTTGTCTCTTAAGATATAACGATCGTATTCATCACTTGTAGTTGCTCCTATTATTTTGATTGTACCTCGATCAATAACTGGTTTAAAAATATTAGCAAAGTCTAAGGTGTTTTCTCCATTACCAATTAAAGTATGAATTTCATCAATGAAGACCATAACTCGATCAAGATTTTTTAAATTATCTACAACATGTTGAATTCTTAATTCTTGCGTATCAGGAATAATACCAGTTAAACTAGCACTACTTAGTTTTAAAATAGTATAATTTTTTAAAGCATCAGGAATATTTCCATTTTGAATTCTATAACTTAATCCTTCGACAATTGCCGTTTTACCAATACCTGGTTTACCAACTAAAATACCTGATTTTTCAGGAGTTAAAAGAATTACAATTAATTCTTGAATTTCTTTTTCTCTTCCTATAGCAGGATTAGTTATATATTCCTTATCAGTTATATCTTCACCATATTCTAAAAGAACTTTATAATATGGACTATTTTTTATATCTTTGCTATCATTAGAACTATCTTGTTCTTCTTGATTTTCTTCATTAGTATTGTTTTCTTCCTGAACACTATTTTCTTCTTGACTTGTTTTTTTTATTTCTTCTTTATTAGTATCATCATTAATAGTTTCTATAACTTCATCATCAAGATTATCTTCATTATCTATTACATCAATAACAGTATCAAACATATTATTTTCTTTAGTTTCATCTTCTAAAATATCCTCATTTTGATCTTCATCAATTAATTCTAAATTGTCTATATCAGTTTGATTTTCCATGAGCCACCACCTTTACTAGTTTATTATAACACAATTAATAGATAATAGAAAATACTTATTTTAATTATTGATATTATTTTAAAAAATATGTATAATAATACCGAAGGATGTGAAAGATGAAAATTGTTGCTTTAACGAAAGAAGAATTTGATAATTTTGCTTATCATCATAAATATAGTACATATTATCAAACTTCAGCTTATGCCGAAACATCTAGGTATGAAGGATTAAATACTTTTTATATAGGTTTTGTTCAAGACAATGAATTAGTTGGTGTAACCTTATTTTTACATAAAACAATTTATTTATATTATAAATATGCATATGCTCCTCGTGGTTTTTTAATTGATTATACAGATAGTAAATTAGTTAAAAATGTAACTATGGGACTTATTAATTTATTAAAAAAACAGCATTATGCTTTTATTAAAATAGATCCACCTATTATTTGTAGTGAAAGAGATAATAAAGGTAATATTATTTATTTTAGTAATACAATTAATCAAATATTAGATACTTTAAAGAGTAATTCTTATATTCATATGGGATTTAATAAATATTTTGAAAATTATAAACCACGTTTAAATGCTTTTGTTAATTTAACCTATGATTTAGAAAAAATATATTCTAATATTACTAATGAAGTAAAAGAAAAAATAGAAAATAGTATTAAATCAGGTTTAGAAATTAGTCTTGATACAACTGGTAATGTTGATGAATTATATAAATTTATTGGTACTAAAAATAAAAAGCGTCGTAAAAGATATTATCAAGGTATGTATAATAATTTTTCTCGTAATAATGCTATAGATATATTCTTTGTTAATATTAATACTGATAAATATTTAAGTAATATGAAAAGAAATTATGATTTAGAAGCAATTAAAAATGATGAACTTGCTTCTATGGTTCAAGATATGAGTATTGCTAGTAGTCAAAAACAATTAATTTTAAATGATAAAATGAAATCAGATGAAAGACTTAATTTTTATAAAAACGAATTAATATATGCTACTAACTTATCTAGAAATCATCCTGATTATTTTACAATAGGAGCGGGATTTACTATAAAACATAATAATGGAGTAGAGTTAATAATTGATAGTTATTTAGATGAATATTTAAAATTTAATCCAAGATATGTATTTATTTGGGAACTTATTAAAAAATATAAAAATGAAGGATTTATGTATATAAATTTAAATGGAGTAGTAGGTAATTTTAGTAAAGATAAATTAGGTAAGTATAAGAATTTAAATGATCCTAAATTAAGTTTTAATTCAACAATAATAGAATATATAGGAGAATTTGATTTAGTTATTAATGACAGAATATATAAAAAATATAAAGAAGAAATAGAAAAGAAATAGCCTAGACTGTTAACAAAGTAAATTTTGTTAATAGTCTTTTTATTTTTTTAAAATTGTAGTGTAATTAAAGAGTGATAAAAATGTTTACTAATACATAAATAAAATAAAAAAGACAAATAAGCAAATTTTGTTTACTCATTTGTCAACAGTCTTAAATTATTATTTTTAAGTATCTTTTAAATTTATATATAATTATTTTCTTTGCAAAAAGTACATCTATTTTTTTATTATCCAAGAAGATTTCATAATTACTTAATTCCTTTTTAACTTAAGGCATAATCAAGTCTTAACTTATCAGCAACTGTTATAATAAACTCTGAATTAGTAGGTTTAGATTTATCAATATCAACACTATAACCAAATATTTCTTGCATATAATCCCAGTTGCCTCTATTCCAACTTATTTCAATAGCATGTCTAATTGATCTTTCAACCCGAGATACGGTTGTATTAAAATTATCAGCTATCTTAGGATATAATTCTTTCGTTATTCCACTTGAAATATCTGGATGAAATAATATTTCGGTTATTCCTTCTCTTATGTAAGAATAACCTTTAATGTGAGATGGAACTCCAAGTTCATGTAAAACTTTAGTAATTGCAATTTGTAAATTATTATGATATAAATCAATTGTTCTTGACTTAGTACTAATTGTGTTAGTACACTCAAGTATTTTCTTTTCAAGCTCTGGTAATTCAAATGGTTTAAGCATGAAATAATTAACATTTAAACTAGCAACTTTTCTTATTACCTCTTGAGTATTATAAGAAGTTAAAACAATTACTTTTGGTAAGTTTTCAATATTCTTGATATCTTCAAGAACTGATATACCATCTTTTTTAGGCATAATTAAATCTAATAAAATAAGATCATAATTACCAAGATTTTCCTTAATTAATTTTACTCCTTCAATACCATTATTAGCAACATAGCTAATACTAATTACTGCGTGACTACTAAAATACTCCTTTACCATATCGACAAGTTGAACATTGTCGTCTACCATAAGTACTCTAATTTTATTCATAATATTCCTTTCTTACTGCACGCACTACTATGATTAGATTATATAATAATCTACAAATTTTTTAAAGACCTTTTTTTGTCGAATTTTGTCGATTATTTTATTTTACTTGTTAAATCAAGGAAACTTTTAGCATCTAGGGAAGCATTTCCTATTAAATAACCATCTAAATTACTAATTTTTTCTAGGTTACCAATATTATTTAAATTAACACTTCCACCATATAAAACTTTAATATCTAAAAGATAAGTATTTTTTAAATAACTTTTAATATATGTAATAATATTTTCAATTTCTTTAATATCTAAAACTTTATTAGTTCCAATTGAAAAAATAGGTTCATATGCAATTATAATTTCATTATTTAAAAGAGTTATATTATTTTCTAAAGCTTCATCTAATTCGTCTTTTAAAACTTTTTTAGTTAAATTATTATTATATTCTTCTTCTGTTTCTCCTACACAGATAATTGGAATAATATTATTTTTTAAAGCAAGATTTACTTTATCACTTATATATTTACTATCATTAAAATATTTTCTTCTTTCTGAGTGTCCTATTAAAACATATTTAATATTAAAATCTAAATATTGTTTAATAGAAGTATCTCCAGTAATAGAACCTATTTCTTTAAAAGAAATATCTTGAGAACCTATATTATATTTACTAAAATAAGGAATATATAAATTACTTGGAAAAAAGATAACATTATTAATTTTTTTATTATCTATTTCTTTTAAATAATTATCTATTTCTTTTTTAGTTAAATTCATTTTAAAATTAGCAGCAATTATTTTCATTTAAGTTCTCCTTCGACTAAATTAAATAATTTTTCAACTGATTTATTCTCTTCATAATATTTTAAATTTTTATACATGTCTTTAACTATATCAGGATTATTTTTAATTTTTTTCATTACTCTAGTAAAACCAAAGGGATTATGAATCCAAATACCAAATTTATTTTTAGTTACAAATTTAGCATTATAGTTTTCTTGACCACCATTTCCTGGTATTAAAATCATTGGTGTTTTCATTTCTAACGCTTCGGTAACTGATAATCCACCTGGTTTGGTTATCACAAGATTTGCTATATTAAGTAAATTAGAAACATCACTTGTAAAACCTAAAACAGTTATATTTTTAATATTTTCTTCTTCAATATAATTATTTACTTTATTTTGTAATTCAACATTTTTACCAGAAACAAAGATTATATTATAATCTAAATTAAGTTTTAAAAGAGCTTTTAAATATTTAAAAGAAAAGCTAGAACCCATTGATCCTCCTCCAAAGAAAAGAATAATTGGTTTATCGTTTGTAATATCATATTTAATTTTAACTTTATTTTTATCATCTAATTTTTTAAATTTAGATGATAAAGGTATTCCAAAGGGACAAATTTTCTTTTCATCTACACCAAATTTTAATAATTCTTGTTTTACTATATCGTTGCTAACAACGATGTAATCTTCATATTTATGATTTTGAAGCCACATACAATTAGAACTATAATCAGTTACAATAGTAATAATTTTAGTATCGGTGTGATATTTTTTATTGATACTACCCATCATTATCCCACCAAAGAAATGGGTTGCTATTAAAATATCAGGATTGTATTCTAGTAAATCACTTTGAAGTTTTTTATTTAAACATGCTTTGGTATATATTCTATATGGTTTAGTAATAATTTTGTTATCAGTTAGCTCATAACTAATAGTTGAAGGAATGCTATTTGGAATTATAAAATTAATATTAAAAATTTTAACGGTTAACCTTCCTAATAAACTAGCATAGTCCATAACATCAATTACTTTAACCTCGTATTTATCATCTCCATGTTCTTTAAAATAATCATAAATATAGTTAGCAACAGTTTTATGACCTGATCCATATGATGCATATGTAATTAATATTTTCTTTTTCATATATTAACACCTGGTAATTCTTTTCCTTCCAAATATTCTAAAGAAGCTCCTCCACCGGTTGAAATATGCGTAAATTTATCTTTATAACCCATATTAATAACACATGAAGCAGAGTCTCCTCCTCCAACAATGCTAGTTGCATCTAACTTACTAATAACTTCACATAAGAACTTAGTTCCTTCTTGATAAGAAGGGTTTTCATAATAACCCATTGGTCCATTCCAAAAAATAGTTTTACTTTTTTCAAGATAACTTTTAAATAATTTTTCTGTTTCTGGTCCAATATCAAGACCAATTTCTTCATCACCAATATTTTTAGTAATAGTTCTAGTTCCATCAATTTCTAAAGCAACAACATGATCAACTGGTAAAATAATTTTCTTGATTGGAAGAGTTTTAACAAAACTAATAGCATCATCATCAACTAAAGATTTTCCAACGTTTATTCCTTTAGCCTTTAAAATTGTATAAGCCATAGCTCCTCCGACTAAAATATAATCAGCTTTTTTACTTAAATTTTCAATGGTTTTTAATTTATCACTTAACTTAGATCCTCCTAAAATAATAATAAAAGGATGACTTGGATTATTTTTAATTTTATCAAGTTCTTCAATTTCTTTTAAAACTAAAAATCCTAAACAACTTGGTAAATGCTTACTTATTCCAACGTTAGAAGCGTGTTTTCGATGACATGTACCAAAAGCATCATTTATAAAAATATCACCTAAACTGGCCCAGTAAGAACTAAGTGTATCATCACAACTACTTTCTAATTTACCATTCAAATCTTCAAACCTAGTATTTTCAAGTAAAACTATATCTTTATTTTTCATATTTTTAACAACATCATCTACAATTTTACCCCTCGTTTCAGGAATAAATATTACTTCTTTATTTAAAAGTTCACTTAAACGAATACTAATAGGTTTTAAAGAATATTTAACTTTATCTTCTTCCGTTTTAATTTTACCAAGATGTGATAATAAAATAATTTTACAATTATTATCTAAACAATAATTAATAGTTTTTAAACTTTCTTTAATTCTATTATCATCAACTATAACTCCATCTTTGATAGGAACATTAAAGTCAACTCTAATAATAACAGTTTTATTTCTTAAATTAGTTTCATCTATTCTTATCATATATCCTCTTTTCTACTTAATTATAACATTTATTAATATTAGTAGCAATAAAACAAAAATTAATTGACAAAAAAACGTTAAAAAAACAAAAATAAATACTTAAAAATGTGTTAAAAAATGTCTAAATTTGTCTATTTTGTAAATTTACAAAAAATTAAAATAATTCGTATATATTATATTAGGAGGTAATATGAAAGACTTAATAAATGATGCTTTCTTTGATAATATAAATGGTTATAAACTAGATATTAATCAAAGAAAAATAATAACAGATAATAAAACAAATATTTTAGTAGTAGCAGGAGCAGGATCTGGTAAAACTTTAACTATAGTTGGAAAAATAAAATATTTAATAGAAAAATTAGGTGTTAATAAAGAAGATATTTTATGTATTTCTTTTACAAATGAAACGGTTAATAGTTTAAAACAAAAATTAAATTTAGAAATAGATATTTATACATTTCATAAACTAAGTTTAGAAATATTAAAAAATAATCATGAATATTTTAAAATAACAGAAAGTGATTATTTAGAATATATAGTAAATGAATTCTTTGAAAGTATTATATATAATACTAATTTAATTAAATATGTAATTGGTTATTTTAAATATTATATAAAAGAAGATCTAAACTATGAATTATTAAAAACTATTTATTTAAAAGAATTTATATCATATAAAAAACTAATAATTAAGTTTATTAATATGATTAAAAGTAATGATCATAATACTTATAATTTTAAAAAATATTTAAAAAGAAATAGATATATTTTTAATTTTAAAAAACAATATAAAAACAAATGTTTTTTAGTAATACTATTTACTATATATAAAATATATTTAGAAGAATTAAATAGTAGTTTAGAAATAGATTTTGATTTAATGATAACTAAGGCTTATTATAGTATAAAGAAAAAGGGTATGAAAAGATATTACAAATATATAATAATAGATGAATTTCAAGATACTTCAATTACTAGATATAATTTAATTAAAGCTATTCAAGAAGAGTGTGATAGTAAAATTTTTTGTGTAGGTGATGATTTTCAATCTATTTATAGGTTTTCTGGTTGTACTCTTGATTTATTTGTTAATTTTAAAAAGTATTTTCAAGATAGTAAAGTTATGTATATTAATAAAACTTATAGAAATTCTAAAGAATTAGTTTCAATTGCTTATCATTTTATTATTAAAAATAAGTATCAGTTATCCAAGAAAATTGAAACAATTAAAAGATTAAAAAATCCAGTTAAATTAATATATTATACTAAAAGTAATTATCAATATAGATTTATAAGACTACTTGATTATTTAGATAAAATAGGTAAAAAAGAAGTTTTAATACTTGCTAGGTGTAATCATGATTTAAAAAATGCTTATGAAAATGTTGTAAATAATTGTTTTAAGTACAAGAATTTAAATTTAAAGTTTTTAACAGTTCATACATCTAAAGGTTTAGAAAGTGATACAGTTATTGTTTTAAATTTAACAGATGATGTTTTAGGTTTTCCTAATAAATTAGAAGATGATGAGGTGTTAAAGTTATTTTTTAAAAATAAAGAAAAGTATTTATATTCTGAAGAAAGAAGACTTTTTTATGTTGCTTTAACAAGAACAAAGAATGATGTTTATTTAATGACATGTAAAAATCATGAATCAAAGTTTGTTCTTGAAATTAAGAATAAATTAGAAGTAATTGATGTTTAAAATAAAATATGATAATATATTAATATGAAAAAAATTACTGTAGGTTTATTTAATGATTCGTTTTTTCCACTTACTGATGGAGTAATAATGGTAGTTGATAATTATGCAAGAAGACTATCCAATTTTTGTAATGTAATTGTATTTGTTCCAAATTATTTATTTAGTAAATTTGATGATACAACTCTTCCGTATAAGGTAGTAAGATGTTATTCTGTGGATGTTCCGTTTCTAGATTATTCTTTACCTATACCAAAACTTGATTATAAATTTATTAGAAATCTTAATAAATATAAATTAGATATTGTGCATATTCATTCACCTTTTTCTTTAGGAGTAGCAGGACTAAAATATGCTAAACGTCATCATATACCATGTATTGCAACCATGCATTCTCAGTTTAAACAAGATTTTAAAAGGGCTTTAAAAAGTGAAATGTTAGCTAATAAATTTACTTATAGATTAATGAAAGTTTATAATAAATGTGATTTATGTTTTGCAGTTAACAAAGAAGTTGCTAGAATTTATTTTGAAGAATATCATTATAAAACCATGCCACGAGTACTTTTAAATGCAACCGATATGGAACCAATTGAAAATAATAATAAAACTTATAAAGGGCTTGATAAAAAATATAATATAAAGTGGAACGAAAAAGTATTTTTATTTGTTGGAAGACTTAATATTTTAAAAAATATTTTATTTATAGTTGATAGTCTAAGTGTTTTAAAAAAGAAAAAGCCAAGTTTAAAATTTAAAATGTTATTTGTTGGAGTAGGACAAGATGAAGATAAATTAAAAGAAAGAATAAAAGAATTAAATCTTGAAAAAGAAGTTTTATTAGTTGGTAAAATAAAAGATCGAATAGAACTTGCAAGTATTTATAAAAGAGCTGATTTATTTTTATTTCCATCTGTATATGATGCATCTTCACTTGTTCAAATAGAAGCAGCTAGTCAAAAAACCCCAGGAGTATTTCTAAAAAATACAGCAACTTCATCTACTATAACTGATAATGTAAATGGTTTTTTAAGTGATGAAACAGTAGGAGCTTATTCTGATAAAATAATAGAAGTAATGGAAAATAAAGGACTATATAAAAAAGTTTCTGATAATGCTTACTATGATTTATATAGATCATGGGACAAAGCAGTTGAAGAAATATATGAGATATACAAAGATTTAATTGATAAAAAATAGTAACATTCAGTAGCGTTCATTTCTATATATAAATATGTATATCCATATAAGTATAAATTTTAAAAATAAATTGAAGAATAGATAAGTGTAAAATTACTTGTCTTTTCTTTTGAAATCTTTATAATTAAATTAAGAGGTGTTGTATGAATTTAAAATATTTAGGTAGATTAATTGATGAATATAAAAGGGGTTTTAATATTAGTAAGTTTAATTATTTTGATGCAAACGATTATAAGAAATTTATAATTTGGTTAGAAGATTTAAAACTAAGTAGTTTTCGATATAGGAGTTTTTTAGAAAGTAATAATATTATTAATGCTAGTAGTTCTTTAGTTGAATTTGGAAAGGGTAAGTATGATACTATTACTGATGTTAGAGATAGGGCAATTTTAATAACTGAATATGCTAGTTCTTTTTCTGATATTGGTAAAAGATTAATTATTGATGGATGTGCATCTGATATTAAAGATAAAGTATCTATTAAATTAAATAATAATATGGGAACTTTGACTTTGCATAGACCAGATATTTTTTTAATTCAAAATCCTACTGAAAATGAATTAGAACTTGCTTATAATTTAATTAGAAATAATTATTTTGTGTGTGTTGGTGCTCATAAAAATCGGTATGAAAAGAATTATAATGAAGAATTACAAAAATTAAATGAATTAAAAATAGCCTGTAAAAATTATCTTGAAATGTGTGAAAAAACAGATCTTGAAACTAGAAATACAGTAGTTTATACTAAAAGGCATAATTAGTTATATAATTATTTTATAAAATAATGAAAAATGGTTAGAAAATCAACAAAAAATAGTATAAAAATATCTAAAAATTGTTGACTTTTATAGATAGTTTTTGTATAATCTATATCGGTACATTGATTCCCGGGTAGTTTTATGGTGGGAACATAAAACTCTAGAAAAAAGGAGAATATATGAAAAGTTTTATACAAAGAAAAGAAGATGTAGTTCGTTCTTGGTATGTTATTGATGCTAAAGACGAACCACTTGGTCGTGTTGCTACACGTGCCGCTCATATTTTAAGAGGAAAGCATAAGGTAACTTATACACCAAATGTTGATTGTGGTGATTATGTTATAATTATTAATGCAAAGAAAGTTAATTTAACTGGTAATAAGTTGAATGATAAAATGTATTACAATCATTCAATGTATCCAGGAGGATTAAGAGAAAGAAATGCCAAAGAAATGCGTGAAAGTTATCCAATTGAAATGATTGAAAGAGCAGTTAAAGGAATGCTACCTCATAATCGTTTAGGAAGAGCTATGGGTAAAAAATTATTTGTTTATGAAGGTGAAACTCATCCTCATACAGCTCAAAAACCTACCCAAATAGAAGTTAGATAGGAGATAATAGTATATGGCAAGAGAATATATGGCTACTGGAAAAAGAAAAGGTAGTGTTGCAAAAGTTAAATTAACAAATGGAACAGGAAAAATTACTGTTAATGGTCGTGATGTACGTGAATATTTTCCATTTGAAACATTAGTAATGGATTTAGAACAACCACTAGTATTAACTAATACAAAAGAATTATTCGATGTAGAAGTAGATACTTTTGGTGGAGGATTCAGAGGTCAATCAGGAGCTATTCGTTTAGGAATTACAAGAGCTTTACTTGAATATGATGAAACTACTAGTAAAGATAGTGAAAATAGTTTAAGAAAATCTTTAAAAGCTGCTGGATTTATTACTCGTGATCCAAGAGTTAAAGAACGTAAAAAATACGGTCTTAAAAAAGCTCGTCGTGCTCCACAATTCTCAAAACGTTAGTTTTAGAATAATAAACCTTGTAAACTTTATGTTTATGAGGCTTTTTATTTTTCTTAATATTATATATAATTATTTATAGGGAGAAACAAAATGAATATATTTATAATTAATCCTAAAGCAGGTAATAAAATGGGACTTGAATTAATACCAGAACTTATGAATTTACCAGATGTTTTAATTCATGTTACAAAAAATAAAGGAGAAGCTATTACTTTTTTAGATGATATAGTAAAAGAATTTCCTCATTCAATTGTTTATAGTGTAGGAGGGGATGGAACTTTAAATGAAGTTGTAAATGGAATATATGATACAGATTGTAAACTTCATATAGTACCATTTGGTTCAGGAAATGACTATTATCGTATAGTTAAAAATATAACTGAACAAAGCGTTGATGTTGGAATGGTTAATGAAAGAAAATTTATTAACATTGCTTCTTTGGGAGTAGATGCTGATATTGTAAACCATGTTAATCATGATCGACATATCTTTTTAAAGTATCCAAGAAATATTATAAAAACCTTGGTTCAATATGAAAAAAAAGAACTCATAGTTGATTCAGAGAAAAAATTAATAAATATTTTAGCTATTTGTAAAGGAAAATATTATGGAAATGGAGTACCTATTAATCCTTATTATACTTTAGATGATGGAGTATTTAATTGTTTTACAGCAACAAATTTAAGTAATTTAAAAATGATAAAATGTTTTCTTGAAATATTTAAAGAAAAACATTTAGACAATAACCATGTTGAAGTATCAAGAATAAAAAATTTAAAAGTTAGTAGTAATTTTCCTATTATGTGTCAAGCTGATGGAGAGGTTTTTGAAGATACAAACTTTAATTTTCAAGTTATGCCTAAGAAATTAACAATTACTAACAGAATACCAGATAATATAAAAAGAATGATTTATCGTTAATCATTCTTTAATATTTTATTTTATTAATTACTTCTATATGCCAGTCTTCTCTATAACTCGCATTTAAAAGAGGAAATGTTAAACCAAATTTACTAGCATTTTCATGAGCCCATCCCATACTAGGACAATTATAATCATTTCTACCATAGCCACAAACACTACCATCACTTTGATAAAACTCCAAATCCGAAGCAATTCCAAATCCATGTAAGGAATAACCAGGGGGAGCTGCTCTTCCTCTTGTCATGGTATTATAATATTTAACTTGGGTATTATAACTTCTACATCCTTGACCACTCATAGTTATTTTATACCCATTTTTACTTGCTTCTTCAATAAAAGCATTTAATCTTGTATAAAAATAATTGTTATAACCAAATGGATTATTATACCTATCTCTTTCTAAATTACTAGAACAAGTTGTACCGGAGTAAGTACTATAATTACCATACCTATATTGAGGGTAATAAAAAACTCCATCAATAACGTATACTTTATTTTGTTTATTATAATCAGTTTCATTTAAATTAAGTGTATCTTTTTTTATTTCTTCTACTTTTGTTTCTTCATTTTCATTTTCTTTAATATTATTATTTAAAGTAATAGCATTTTCCAAATAACCATTCTTAGTACTTAAATCAAGATCTTTGTTTTTTAAAGAATTATAAACTTTAAAATAATTTCTATAAGCTTTAGATGAATAAGAATAACAAACATTATTATTTAAAGTATTATGTAAAATAAAAGCAAGTAAAAATATAATAAAACAAGGAAAAAATAATTTAATTTGTTTTTTTAAATAATATTTATTAATAAAACCATTTTCTTTTTTATACTTAATCAATTTAATGAAAATTTTTTCAAAATAAATAAGTGGAATAACAGTCATACAAGAAGCTATAAATACTTTTAAATAATAAGTAAACACTAATAAATTATAATTATTACATGTAAACATATTTCCCCCTAAATCTGGCATATTGTACCATAAAAAGAGAAAAAAAGCAAATATTTGTTATATTTTTATAATATAGTATAAAACATTTTAAAATATTTAATTATATAATGTTAGTATTAATAATTAAAATAAATAAATTTTGATTGTAAAATAGGTCTTTTTCGTTGTCAAATTAATTGTTTAAAATATTATTTTGTGTTAATATTAAGATGAGGTTTATATGAAGGAATATTTTGATTATGCAACTATGGTTGCAAGTAAAGGGGTTTTGAATGAAGAAGGAGGACCGTTTGGTGCTGTTATAGTAAAAAATGGAAAAATAGTTGGAATTGGTAATAATAAAGTATTATTAAAAAATGATCCAACAGCTCATGCTGAAATAACAGCTATTCGCGATGCTTGTAAAAACTTAAATACTTATGACTTAACAGGTTGTATCATTTATTCAACTAGTGAACCATGTCCTATGTGTTTATCAGCTATTATCTGGTCAAATATTAAAGAAGTATATTATGCAACTACTAGATTAGAAGTAGCAAGAATAGGTTTTCGTGATAATTTAATCTATGATTATTTAGAAAATAAAAATAAAAATGTAATTAAAATTAAAAAAATAGAAAATAAAGATTGTAAGGAATTATTAAATAATTATAAAAATAAAATTTATTAGGAGGAGTATGGAAAAATTAGGAGTTAAAAAAAATAATACAAATTTATTAAAAACTAATTATGCATCTGCTTTAACTGATATTTATTTCAAACAAATAACTGATAATCTTGATGTAGATCAAACAGTTAAAATGAAATATACATCACGTCTTAAAGAGGCTAGTTTAGAACTTAAAAATTGTTCTAATTGTTCTTCTTTACTTGCTTGTAAAAATGCTTTAGCAGGATTTATTTTAACCCCTAAAGTTTCTAATAATGCTATTACTTTTTCTTATCAGAAATGTAAATATAAAGAGGAATGTGAAAAAATAAATAAATATAAAAATAATGTTTATTATTTTGAAATGCCTACTTTAATTAAAAATGCTAGTTTTAAAAATATTTATAAAGATGATTTAAAACGTTTAGAAATAATAAAAAAAATTAAATCTTTTTATGATGATTATAGAGAAAATAAAGATTGTAAAGGAATTTATCTAACTGGTAATTTTGGTTCAGGTAAATCTTATTTAATAGCAGCTTTATTTAATGAACTTGCTAAACAAAATTATCAAAGTGCTATTATTTATTTTCCAGAATTTTTAAGAAGTCTAAAAGCAAGTTTTAATACTAGTAGTTTATATGAAGAAAAATTTGATTATATTAAAAAAGTACCACTTTTATTAATAGATGATATAGGAGCTGAAAAGTTAACTGATTGGGCAAGAGATGAAATACTAGGAAGTATTTTACAATATAGAATGGATTTTAATTTAAAAACTTTTTTTACTTCTAACTTAACAATAGAAGAACTTGAAAATCATCTCCAATTTACCAATGGTGTAATTGATAAAGTTAAAGCTAGAAGAATAATCGAAAGAATTAAATATTTAAGTTGTGAAATTACTTTAGTAAGTGTTAATAGAAGGAGTTAGAATATGAAAGAAAGCAATATGTTAAGATTAAAAATAATATTAAAAAGCAGTGATTACAATAACTGTCGTATGCATTTAAATCTTGATGATAATGCTTTCTTTTTATTACTTATTAATATAATAGAAGATGCAGTTATTAACTATAATCCTATAAATAACTATGAATATTTAACTAAAGCTAGTTCTTATTTAAAAATATCTTATGAACAACTTAGTAAAAATAAAAAAAGTCATTATCACTCTTTAATAGCAAAACTTAAAAAATTATATAAAAAAGCCATAGGAATGGTTGATTTATATGATCAAGAATACTTTCGTAATACTAGTATTAATTTAGAAGATATTTTAAGTAGAAAAAAAGAAAAAATAATTAATAATGTAAATGATAATTATTTATATAAATTAGTCTATGAAACAATATTTAATTTTAAAAATTTAGAATACTTAGATATTTTAATTGAAAAAGATCCTAGTATTGTAAATGTTAGCAAAGAAACACCTATTTTTTTAGATATAATTGATACTTATTTAAAATGTTTAAAAGATAAAGATAAGAAAAACTCTTCTTATTATTTGAGAGTAATTAACAAATTTCTTGATACAAATACATTTGAACTTGATAATCAAATAAGGGAAGATATTCTAGAAACTTTAAATGATTTTATTAATTATAAAAATGGTTTAACTAAAACTGATTTAGAAGATCTTAAAAATATAATTAGTAAATTAAAAAAGCAATATGTTTTAAATAATTATAATATTAATTTAGATGAATATGAAATGAATAAAAGTGAAATGGATATTTTAGAACACTTTGAAGATATGCTTGAGAATAGAATTTATTTAAATGATTATATTATAACTATAGATGATATAGATTCAACTGTATTAGATGATGGAATATCAATTGAAAGACTTAAAAATGGAAATATCATGTTTAAAGTTCATATAACTGATCCTTTAGGAATGTATAGTTATAATTCAAGTATTATAACTGATGCTAAGTTAAGAACAACAACTATCTATAATATAAATCCACCTAGTCAAATGCTACCAAGTATTTTATCAAGTAATAAGTTATCGCTTTTAAAAAATAAAAAAAGACTTGCTAAAAGTTTTTGCTTTGAATTTAGTAAAGAACATGGAATAGTTGATTTTAAAGTTTTAAATACAGTTATAAATGTAAGTAAAAGACATACGTATACAGAAATAAATGATTTATATAAAAAAGGTGGAACAACTAAAGAAGAAACAGAAATGTTAGGTTTATATGATGAAGTTTTAAAATATTTGAAAAAATTATTTAAAAATGCTAAAATTTATGAAGAATTAAAAAGAGAAAGTATTATTGGTAATAAACAAGGAACATCTTCTTTTTCAGAAAGTTTAATTAGTTATTTAATGATGTTTACAGGTTTTAAAACAGCTGAAATGTTTCATGATTTAGGTTATCCATATGCTTATAGATGTCATAAAATAGATGAGAAATGGCTAATTATTTTAGATGAATATATAAAAAATCCCAAAGATATAAATCAAAAGAAAATGTTAATGGATATAAAATCTAGATTTCCTAAAGCTTTCTATACTAGATTTAATCAAGGACATAAAGGTTTAGACGTATCTTACTATTCTCATATTACCAGTCCTTTAAGAAGATTTTGTGATATTTTAAATTTATTATGTTTAGATACTTGTTATTTTAAAAAGCCAACTGATAGACAAATTTATCAATTAGAAAAAGAAATAGATACTACTTGTGATTATATAAATATGCAAAGTAATTCAATAGATGAGTATTTAAGTAAAATAAAAGTAAAAAAATAAAAAAAATTTAATTTTATTGCTTTTACTTGTAATTTTAAAATTATAGTTTATAATTAAATTAAAAGGAGAATTTATGAAAGAAAATAATTTAAAAGTTTTAGTTGTTATTTTAACAATATTAGTACTTTGTTTAGGAGGTTTTATTATTTACGATAAAGTATTAAAAGATAATAATATAGAAAATAAAGATAATGATAATAAGACTGATAATGATAATGACAAAGTTGTAGTAGATGATAGTAAAATAGAAATACATAATAGTATTGATTATGATAATTGTAATCTTGATTTAACTAATTCTGTTAATCGTTTTGTTTGCTATAATGAGAAATTATTTTATAATGAGTATGCAAATGGTATAAATGCTAAAGATTTCTTAACTACTTATTTAACTTATTTTTCTTCTAAAAGTGATACTTTAATTCATGAAGAACAAATAAATGATATTAATTGGAAAAGAAGTATTAGTAAAAGTGCAAGTAAACAGTTAATTAATAAATACTTTGGCACTTTAGAAATACCTAAGTTAGACACAAGTAATGAAGAATTTGTTTTACAAGAAGATAATGATAACTATTATATAATAGGAAGAAGTATTGGAATGGATAACAAGATTTTAACATTTAAAGCATCTGAAAAAATAGGTGATTATGAATATAAACTTATCTTTAATATAACAGATGGTTATTCTAATAATTTTGGTACTAGAACTATGAAAATTAAATTAAATGGTAATTACTATCAAATAAAAGAAATTAGCTAAGGCTAATTTTTTTGTAAAATAAAAGTAAATAATATAATAATAAAAATGTTTATTCATAAATATATGATACAATGTATATGAGAATAGGAGTTGTATAAAAATATGAATATACAAAGAATAGAAAACGTTTTAAGTCAAATAGAAGTAAATAGAAATTATAAAGATTTTACTAATTTATTATCATTAGAAGAAAGAAAACAACTCATTTATTATATTGAAACAGATCCAACCCTTGTTTCTGAGGTTATTAATAAATTTAAGGATGATAATTTTATTACAAATTATTTTACGGAAGAAGAAGCAGCTAATATATATAACAATGAATTTAATGAATTAAGTGAACTATCAAAAAATATAGTAATATGTAATTTGAGTTTAATTTTAGCAAAAGAGGCACTAAAAAAATATACACCAGACGTAGAAATTATTAGGCTTATTTTGAAAAAATTATCTTCCGATTCTGAAAAAATGGAATTTATTAAACCTTATCTATCTAATTTATCTGATTATGATAAATTTAGAATATATGCACGTAGTTTAGATGAAATAGATTCTAAATTATTATGCATGAAAACATATCCTGAGTGTTATACTAGTTTTCCACTTCTTTGTAGAAATGTAAAAACTGATGAGGAGATAAAAAAAATCATTGATTTTTATCAAAAAAATTTTCAGAATTATCACTTTGAATATGAATCACAATTTGAAGAAATTCTAGCAAGTATGTTTTCAAGCTTTAGTAATGATAACTTGAAATTACAATATTTTGATAGTATTTTAGGTGAATCTAATAAAGCAAAAATAATTCAAAGTTTGAAAGACGATAACTTAAAATTACAATATTTAGATATTTTTTTACTTGAATTAACTAAGGTAAGAATAATTCAAAGTTTAAAAGACGATAATCTAAAATTACAATATTTAACTAAATTCTATGAAGATAATTATAAAGCGCAAATAATTTTAACCATAAATGATTTAAAAATCAAAGTTAAGGCTTTAACATTTTTAGATAATATTACTAGTTATTGTATTCATGCTGATTGGCTTGATGATGTTGAAAATATAAATGATGACATAAACAGGGAAATAATTAGAAAAATAGCTGAAGAAAATGCTTTAAATTATGATAACCTTTTCCAACTTTTTTTGAAATTCGGTTATGGTATTAGAACTTTAGGAAACAATTTAATAAAAATTGTTAATTTATCTCCAGATGAATTTAAAAAAATAATTCAAATACTAGATATTAAAGAATCTTCAAAGTTAACAATGAATGATGTTAATAATTTTATTCCTACATTTTATGAAAGAGAATTTAGAATTAATAATCGTGAGGAACTTTTAATTTTTTCTAGATTACAAAACTTAATTTTGAATAAAGATTGAGAAGGAATAATAAATATTTTATCTAAAATTAATAAAATTGTTGACATAAATGATATATTAGAAAAAAATAATATTAATTCAGATACATTTATTGATAATTTGTTAGAAAATGAAAATAATGAATTTTTACTTAATGTTTTGCATGAAATAACTAATAAATATTTAAATAAAATACGAAATTTATATGTGGCAGAAAGAAAAGAAAATGCAGAAAATGAGTTGAATTTAGATTATGATTATGATAAGAACTATTTAATATCTAAATTTTTTCAAAAATATGATATTCAATATATTTATAATTTTATTAATAGTGAAATAGATAAAAGTAAATTATTGGATGATGGGCAAAGAAAATTATTGAATAATGAATCTTTACTTATAGAATGTCTTAAATTTATGAAAGATAAAGAACATTACCCAATGGATGAATTTTCTAAAATTAAAAGTAAGCTTAGATCATTAAATGGTATCTTAAATATATTATATGAAGAGAAAAAACTTGACTTTTTAGGTAATAAAAAAGATGAAAAAGCTAAAATTATTTTAAAACCGAAAGAAGTTGTATCTAAAGATTTCTTTATTAAAATATTAAATGAATTAGATATTGATTTATTGAGAGATAAACTTTTATCAAATCCTGAATTATATGAAAAAATGCTTAATATCTTAAAAAAATATAAGTTTATGAATTGGTCTGATACTTTTGAAAATTTATTAAAAGCTGCTGATTTATCATTTAATGAAAGAGATATTGCTATATTAATTAATTATTTTTATAGTTTTTATTCAAAGTTAGAAGCAAAACAACAAAATGGATTAATAGAAAGTATAAGATTATCAAATATTCTTGATGAATTGAGAACTTATGGTAGTTCCTCAATAAAATATGATTATTTATTAGGAAAAGAAGATTCAGACCTTATTATTTCTAATCCAGGTCCTAATTCAGCTAGCTTAAAGGCGGAGGAAAGATTAAAAAAAGTGCCTGAGGAAATATTAATTCAATTTAAGAGAAAATATATTACAGTTCCTCCGATGGATTTGGATGTATCATTAGAAAATGGTAAAAAGATACATGTAGATATTGGTGATATAACAAGTACAATTAATTTAACATATGGTGAAAGAACAGGTGCGTGTATGCGAATTGGTGGTGCAGGTAGTAGTTTGTTTGATTTTTGTTTAGAAAATGAAAATGGTTTTCATATTAGATTAACTAATCCTATTACTGGTAATTTTATAAGTAGAGTAAGTGGTTTTAGAAATGGTAATACTGTGTTTTTAAATCAACTTAGATATAGTTTAGATAAAGATATATCTAATTCTGATTTAATAGGTGTAATTAGTGTAGTAGCAAGAAAAATTGTTGAATTAACTAAAGAAAGTGAATATCCTATTAAAAATGTTGTTATATCTGATGGTTATGTAATGAGTGCACGACATAATGATAGAACTACATTAAATGTTAATGATGTAAAGAAAGGATATAGTCATTTTTATTCAGATGTAAGTAGTAGTAATGCAATTTATTTAGAAAAAAATGATGAAATAGAAGTAGGACCTGAAAAAGCAGGAAAATATGATGTTTTAAGAAAAAGAATAATATGCTATGAAAATATAAATGAAATAACTGAACAAATTCAAAAATTTAATCTTATAAATGGTTTATTAAAGGGTAAATCATTAGGTGATATATCTATAATAGATGAAAAATTTATTATTAATATTAGTAAATTATATATGGGTGAAGACTTTTTAATAGCATTTGACTTTGATGGTAATATTCTTTGGAAATTTATTTTAGAAAGAGAAGATCATTTTAAGAAAAAAGCCAACGAAGAAATTAATGTATTAATTAATTATTTAAATGAAAAAGATTTAGTTAATAAAGGAGGAAAAGCTAGATGAAAAAAGAAGGAACAGTAAAAAAATATGATGGTTATACAGGTATCATTAATGATTATTTAGGAAAAGAGTACTTATTATTAAAAAAAGAAACATTAGAAAAAATAAATGAAAAAGATATTGTTATATTTGATCCAGAAGTTGTTATTACATCAGAAGAAGATAGAAATGTTGCTAGGTTTGTAAAGAAAAAAGTTTTAAAACCATAATAAAAGAAATTAGCTAAGGCTAATTTTTTTTGTATATTTTTCTAATTTTTACTAATAATATAATTGGTGAAAATATGGAAAAAAAGTTATATGATAAATTAGTTTTAGAACATGCTCCTAAAGAGAAAAGGTTAGAAAATGCTGTTATTGCTTTTTTAATAGGAGGAGTTATGGGGGTAATAGGGGAGTTATTAGTTGAATTTTATGGTTATTATTTACACATATCAAGAAGCGATGCTTCAGTTTTTATGATTATAACTTTAATATTTTTAGCAAGTTTATTTACAGCTCTTGGTTTCTTTGATAAATGGGTTAAGTTTGCTAAGTGTGGCTTGATAATTCCAATTACCGGGTTTGCTCATTCTATGACTAGTGCTGCTATTGAATATAAAAGAGAAGGTTTTGTAACTGGACTTGGTGCTAATATGTTTAAACTTGCTGGAACAGTTATTTTATATGGAGTAGTATCAGCTTATATTTTTGGTCTTATAAGACTTATAATAGGAGGTATCTAATGACTTTTCGCTTTGATAATGTTTATATTCGTGATGTTGCAACAGTTGTAGGTCCATATGAAAGTAAAGGTCCTCTTTCAAAAAAGTTTGATCAAAGTTATGATGATATGTACTTTGACTGTGATTCTTTTGAAAAAGCTGAAGTAAAAATTTTATTTGATAGTATAAATATTTTATTAAATAAAGTAAAAAAAGATAAATCAGATATAGATTTATTTATTTCCGGAGATTTGCAAAATCAAATTACTGCTAGTTCCTATGTTGCTAGAAATTTAAAACTTCCTTTTTTAGGAATATATTCAGCTTGTGCTACTAATGTAGAAGGATTGATAATTGGTTCTAATTTCTTAGAAAACCATTTAGTAGATAATGTTTTAGTTTCTGTTAGTAGTCATAATATGGTATCAGAAAAACAATTTAGAAATCCAACAGAGTATGGGGCTCCTAAACCTAAAACAGCAACTTTTACAGCAACAGGAGGAGCAAGTTGTTTATTGACTAATAAAAGTGGAAAAGTTAAAATAACTGCTGGTACTATTGGTAAAGTTGTTGATTATAACCAAACTAATCCTTTAGATATGGGTTCGGTTATGGCTCCTGCAGCAGCTGACGTTTTAAATACTCATTTAAATGATTTAGATAGAGATATTACCGATTATGATTTAATTTTAACAGGTGATTTAGGAATAATCGGTAAGAATATTTTAATTGATTTCATGAAAAGTGAATATGGAATTGATATAGAAAATATTTATAATGATTGTGGTGTTATGTTATATGATTTAGAAAAACAAAAAGATGTTTTAGCCGGTGGATCAGGTCCTGTTTGTAGTGCTTTAGTAGTATATTCAGATATTATTAAAAAACTAGAGAAGAAGGAATTAAAAAGAGTTTTATATATTGCAACGGGAGCTTTATTTAATCCGACTTCAGTTTTTCAAAAAGAAAATATTTTAGGAATAGCTCATGCTATTAGTTTGGAGAGCATATGATATACATATATTCATTTTTATTTGCAGGTTTAATTTGTTTAATTGGTCAATTAATTCTTGATAATACTAAGTTAACCCCAGGTCATATTACTAGTTTATTTGTTATAATTGGATCGTTTTTAGATATTTTTAACATTTATGATTTAATAGTTGCTCATGTTGGAGGAGGTGCTTTAGTACCAATTACATCATTTGGTCATTTATTAATTCATGGTGGTATGCAAGGTGCTATGGAAAATGGTTTTATAGGTCTTGCTATGGGAATGTTTAATTTTACAGCATCTGGTATAACTTCAGCTATTTTCTTTGCATTTATCTTTTCTTTATTCTTTAAACCAAGAGACTAAAAAAAGTAATATGAATTACTTTTTTAATCAATTATTTCTAAGTTTTCAATTAGGATATCACTATAAGTAAAAGATTTAATTTTATTATCATCTGTTTTAATAGTAAATATAAAATTATACATATCTTCAATACTACCATTAAATTCTTCTATTTGATTTCTAGCTCCATTAAATTTAAAATGTAAATTCTTACCTTTCTTACTTTCTAAATTATCTTTAATTTTACTAATCATCTTGGATACCCCACATACATTGTTCCATTAGTAATAATTCCTCCAATTCCTTTAGAACCATATTTAGTTTTTTCTAATATATTAATTAAATCAATTGGTTTAGATTTATCACTTAAAGCAACACTTGAAGCTATAATAGCAGGATCTAAGGCATGTATATTTATTCTTTTAGGACTAGAAGCAAAATTAGCTCCTGCTTTAATTAATTCTTCATAATTAGATTGACAAGCTCCTGCAATTATTATTAATCTATTGTGATCATAATATTTTCTAGCTTCTTTAACTCCTTTAATAAAATTACTAGTATTTTTATAATTATCATTATTAGATTCATTACCAAGTTTTTTATAATAAGCATCATGACCGGTAATAACTAATATATCCGGATTATATTCATCTAGTAATTTTTTTATATGATTACTAATATCTTCTTCTCTAGCTTTAAAACCAATTGCTTTTACATGAACTTGTTTATAAAAATCCATACATCTTTCTAAATAATCTTCATCACCATCAATATGCAAAACTTTACCAGGTAAATAAAAATATTCATTTCGATCTAATTTAATATCAAATCTATCTAAGAAAATATCATCATCTTTTATCTTTTCTTTAGTATCAACTTTTCTTAAATCTGAAAGATCACTATCAGCAAATAATCTTATATTTATTCCTTTTAAAGTAGCAATATTATTATCAATATCAATTATTTTAAAGATAGTATCATTATTATATGAATTTCTAGTTACTAAATCACCTACATTAAACATATAATCATCTCCAAAAAATTATATGTTTAAATTTTTAAAATATACAAAAAACTTAAGCTAAATTATTACTTAAGTCAACAAATACTATAAGGGGTAAATCTTCTGCTCTTGTATTTAAATTAAAATTATATTTATTTAAAACTTTTTCTACTATGGTAAGATCATAATTTTTTAAATTATTTCTAATAGTTTTTCTTTTAAATTTAAAAGAATCTTTTAATAATTTATTAAAGTTATCTATATCTTTTAAATATAATAAATCTTTTTTATTAACAAGAGAAATAACTATACTATCAACATTTGGTTTTGGTATAAAACAATTACGTGATACAATAAATTCTTTTTTTAAATCAAAATAGTAATTTAAATAAACAGTTAGTGAATTATATTCTTTCATACCTGGTTTAGCATTAAATCTTTCTCCAACTTCTTTTTGAATCATAACAACTATTTTTTGAAATTTTAAATTACTTTCTATTATCTTTTCAATAATAGGTGTAGTAATGTAATAAGGTAAATTTGCTATTAAATATAAGTTATCATATTCATAGTTTTTTATATCTTCTTTTATATCTCTTTTTAAAAAATCATCAAATATAATATGAATATTATTATAATCTTTTAAAGATTCATCTAAAATATTTTCTAATCTTGTATCTATTTCATAGCATAAAACATGTTTAGAAACTTTAGCTATTTCTTTAGTTAAATTACCACTTCCAGCACCTATTTCTATTGTTAAAGAATTACCACTTACATTAGCAGTAGCTACTATATTTTCTAAGATGTTTTTATCTTGTAAAAAGTTTTGACCAAGACTTTTCTTAAAATTAAAATCGTTCATAAATACCTCTAATTCATTATAACATCATTGTTTAAAGATGTCTATTTTCTTTAATGTTTTTACCATAACCTAAAACATTTCTTTTTCCATCAAATATAGTTGCATTAGGAAATAACACTTTAATAGTATCAAGTTCTTGATATAATTTAGAATCATCTCCAAGGCAAATTCCATTTATTAACATAGGAGGAATTCCTCCTGGAATAGCTGACCAAAAATAAGTTCTACTAAATTTATCATGAAAATCACTTGAAGAAGACATTGGTAAAATTAAGTTTTCATATATATCAATTATTTCTTTAGGATATAAGGCAGTAATTTTTTCTTTTTTAGTTTTTCTAATTCTTTGATATTCAAAGAAATCTAGTTTTAATAATTCATTCATGTAATAGTTTCTTTTATCAAAAAATAACCATATATGTGTATCACTTGTTATATACATTAAATATTTATAATAAGCATCACGGTTATTAGTCATTTTATTTTCTTCTAAACTATTAAAACGATTCAAAAAAGTACAAAAACAAGCTTCTTTTTCTTTTTCTAATTGGCCAAACCATTCACTTGCTACAAGACCAGCCATACTTATACTTTTTAAAACTTTCATGTTAGCTGGTAAAATATGAAAATAACTATTTTCATCAAAAATTACTTTATCTTCGTTTTCTAACATTTTAAAATAGTTATCATTTTTTTCTAAGTTTGAATATATTTCAAAATAAATTCTTTCAAGTTCTATAAGAGCTTTTTTTCTATTAGATGTATAATCAAAATGATTAATAAAACTATCTAAATAGCAATTAGCAATTAATTCTAAATTCATTCCTTGTAAATTAATAGGATTTATACTTCTTTTTATGTCATTTATGTTCATAGTATCACCAAACTAGTTTGTATTATAACATTTTTATTTTTTTTTAACAAGACTATTCTTTTTTTTAAAATTAATAGTATAATATAAGTATGAAAAAAGAAATTATATATTTAATTATTTTAGTTATATTTATTTCACTTTTTGGTTTGTTAGTTTTAAAAAAACAAGTAAAAAAGGAAAATACTAACCCTTATCAAGAATTTAATTTTTATAAAGAAAGTAATTTAGAAAGATATAAAAAATATTATTTAAATAATAATTATTCTTATAAGGATGTTGTTTTAAGAGTTAATATGAATCTTGATAATAGTTTTTATACTAATACCAAGGAAATTAATAATTTTGATTTATTAATGCTAGTTAATAAGTATAATTATGTTAATAATAATTTTAAACCAACTGATTTAGTTAAAGTTTCAAAATTTGCTGTTAATAATATGTATTTAAATAAAACATGTATGGAAGCTTTTATTAATTTAGCTAGTAATGCTTTAAAAGAAGGGTATAATATTCGAGCTATTTCAACTTATAGAACTTATGATTATCAAAATAATTTATATAATAATTATGCTAAAAAAGATGGAGTAGATAAAGCTGATACATATTCGGCTCGCCCTGGCTTTTCCGAGCATCATACGGGTCTTGCTATTGATGTTGATAATATAAAAACAAATTTCAATAATTTTGAAAATACAAATGAATTCAAATGGATGCAAGAAAATGCTTATAAATATGGTTTTATTTTAAGGTATCCAAGTGATAAAGTAGATATAACTGGTTATATGTATGAACCATGGCATTATCGTTATGTTGGAAGAGAAATTGCTAAAATAATCAAAGAGAAAAACTTAACTTTTGAAGAATACTATTATGAATACTTAGACAAAGGATAGTAGTAAATAAAGAAAATTTTACATAAATATAAATAAAAAAAGTTTTAAAAACTTTTTTTATTTTTCAGAGTGTTGACAAAGTTCAATACTCTTTTCTTAAAAAAAATAATGTGATATAATTGATTTTGTAAGGATGCTTTATTTTATCCA
>CADBSI010000025.1 GCA_902797275.1 uncultured Erysipelotrichaceae bacterium
AGACTACAACGTTGATAGGCTGGAGATGGAAGCATGGTGACATGTTGAGTTGACCAGTACTAATAGATCGAGGATTTAATCATAAATTGTTAAATTAATTTGATGTGCACATTATTCAAGTTTTGAAAGAACTATTCATTATATTTTCTTAGTGATTATAGCAAGGAGGGTACACCTGTTCCCATACCGAACACAGAAGTTAAGCTCCTTAACGCCGAAGATAGTTGTTTATGCTAAAATAGGAAATCGCTAAGAATTTTTTTATTATTTTTTACGTATATTTTATAATTGAAATATGTAAAAAAAGATTAAAAATATGTTGTATAATATATTTTTTTTTTATATAATTAAGTGGGTGAAAGAAAAATGGAATATAAAATAACATCATATAATGAAAGAGATACTGCAGAACTTGCAGAAAATATAGAATCAGAAAAATTTCCTAATATGGTTATTTGCCTAATAGGAGATTTAGGTAGTGGTAAAACTGTCTTTGTTAAAGCTTTTGCTAATTCTTTAGGAATAGATGAACATATAACTTCTCCTACCTTTAATATTATAAAAGAATATAATGATGGAGAAATGCCTTTATATCATATGGATGTTTATCGCTTAGAAGATGCAAGAGAAGATATAGGAATAGAAGATTATTATGATAAATCAGGAATAACTATAATTGAATGGGCTGATATGATTAAAGAACGTTTACCAGAAGAAAGACTAGAAATAAAATTTAAAATAATAGATGAAAATACAAGAGTTTTAGTTTTAACCCCATATGGACGTCAATATGAAGAAATATGTGAGGTTGTATCATGAAAATACTTTATATAGATACTTCTACTGATTATTTATATACTGGTATAGTTTCTGATAATATTTTACTTGCAGAAATAAAACAAAAATTTAGTCATGATTTATCAAAATATGCTTTGTACGAAATTTCTGAAATGTTAAAAAAAGTAAATATCAATCCTACTGAAGTTGATAAAATAATTGTTGTAAATGGCCCAGGTTCATTTACTGGTATTAGAGTAGGAATGACAATTGCTAAAATATATGCTTATACTTTAAAAAAGAAAATAATTTCTATTTCTAGTTTAGATGCAATGCAAATAGGCATATCTTCTAATAATTTAATAGTTCCAGTTATTGATGCAAGACGTGGTTTTGTCTATGCAGGTATTTATCAAGATAATAAAGAATTATTAAAAAAACAATATATAAAATTTGAAGATTTATTAGATAAATTAAATAACTATCAAAAAGAATATATAATAGTAAGTAATGATAATTTAAAAATAGATAACGTAGTTAGTTATAATCCTGATATTTTAAAAATAGTTAACACTTACAAAGATAATGAAGATATTAATCCTCATTTAGTAGAACCAAATTATTTAAAATTAACTGAAGCTGAAGAAAATTTACAAAGGAATTAAAATGATAACTACTTTATTAGAAACTGATACTAAAAAACAGTTAGAATTAGAAGAAAAATTTAAAGAAATATTTATCAACAATGATATAAAAAGAGATTTTCAAAACAATCCCTATACTAATTATTTAATTTATTTAATAGATGATAAAATAGTAGGATTTATTAATTATTTACTTATATATGATCGAATGGAAATAGTTAATTTTAATGTTTTAGAATTTTTTCAAGATAAACATATAGGTTCAAGTTTATTAGAAAAAATAATTGAAATAGCCAAAAGTAATAATTTAAAAAATATTACTTTAGAAGTAAGAAGTGATAATGTAAAAGCAATATATTTATATAAAAAATATGGTTTTAAAGAAGTTGCTATTAGAAAAAATTATTATAATGATACTGATGGAATATTAATGGAAAAAGAGTTGATGTAAATGAAAGATATATATATATTAGGAATAGAATCTAGTTGTGATGAAACTAGTTTTTCAATTGTAAAAAATGGAACTGATGAAATAGCTACCGTTATTTCCAGTCAGATAGATATTCATAAAAAATATGGTGGTGTTGTACCTGAAATAGCAAGTAGAGCTCATATTAAAAACATAACTTTTGTTTTAGAAGAATGTTTAGAAAAAGCTAATATGAAAATGGAAGATATAGATGCTATAGCCGTTACTTATGGACCAGGTTTAATTGGAAGTTTATTAGTAGGTGTTGAATGTGCTAAAACCTTAGCTTATTTATACAATAAACCATTAGTACCAGTTCATCATATATCAGGTCATATATATGCTAATAATTTAATAAAAAGATTAGAATTTCCTTTAATAGCTTTAGTTATTAGTGGTGGTCATACCGAACTTATTTATATGCAAAAAGATTATGACTTTCAAAAACTTGGTGGAACACTTGATGATGCTGTAGGAGAATGCTATGACAAGGTAGGACGTGTAATTAATGTTGAATACCCAGGAGGACCAGTAATTGATAGATTAGCAACAGTAGGTAGTCATACTTACGACTTACCAATTCCTTTAAATGATGACTCTTATAACTTTAGTTTTAGTGGTTTAAAAAGTGCAGTTATAAATTTAGCTCATAATGAAGCTCAAAGAGGCCATGAATTAAATAAAGAAGACTTGGCTAAGTCGTTTCAAGATGTAGTAGTTGAAACACTAACAAAGAAAACTATGAAAGCTATTAAAGAATACCAGGTTAAAAACTTTATTCTAGCTGGAGGAGTAGCTGCTAATAAAGGAATAAGAAGTAAATTCCAAGAACTATGTGAAGAAAACAAGATAAACTATACATTTCCAAGTATAAAATATTCAACCGATAATGCAGCTATGATTGCAAGTAGTGGTTATTATGCTTATATATTAGGTAGACGAGCTGATTTAACTTTAAATCCAGTTTCAAGTGTTGAATTAAAATAAATTTTAAAAAATTAAAAAAAATACTTGCTTTTTTAATCAAACATATGTTATCCTGTTAAAGGTGATAAGATGAAAAAGAAAAATAGGTTTCTAAACTTAAATGTAAAAAGAAAAACAAAAGACCTATTTTTGGCATTTTTATCATTTATATTTATGACAAATAAACATCAATTTTTATAATTGGTGTTTTATTTTGTATTTTTATAATTGTTGAAGGAGGATTATATGAAAAAAAACAATTATTTACTTTATGATGTAGACGAGACACCACCATTTGGTAAAATGTTTATTTTAGCTTTACAACATGTTTTAGCTATGTTTGGAGCAACTATTTTAGTTCCTATTTTAGTTAATGAAATAGCAGGATGTGAAGTATTAACAATACCAGTTGCTTTATTTACAAGTGGACTTGGAACTTTAATTTATATTTTATGTACTAAGGGAAAATCACCTGTTTACTTAGGATCATCATTTGCTTTTATTTCTCCAATTGCTTATGCTTACTTAGCTGGTGGAAAAAGTGGAGTAGGACTTGGAATATTTGCAGTTGGATTAATATACGTAATAGTAGCTATTTTAATTAAAATATTTGGTCATGATTGGATACATAAACTTATACCACCTGTTGTAATTGGTCCTATGATTATGGTAATTGGCTTAGGACTTGCTCCAACAGCTATATCTGAAATTGGTATAAATGGAGGAGATTTAAATCTTAAATATTTAATCGTAGCCATTGTATCATTCATTGTAACAGCAATAACAGCAACTAGAGCTAAAGGATTTTTAAAAATAATTCCATTTCTAATAGGAATAGTATCAGGCTATGTCTTATCAATAATACTTGGTCTTGTTGATTTTACTAGTATTCAAAAAGAAAGTTATTTCAGTATTCCAAAATTTATTTTACCTTTTAAAGACTATGCGTTAAGCCTTAAGGGAATTTTAACTATAGCTCCAATTGCCTTAGTAACAATAGCAGAACATTTAGGTGATCATATGGCACTATCAACTATAATAAAAAAAGATTTAATAAAAGATCCAGGTTTAGATAAAACTTTACTGGGTGATGGAATAGCAACAAGTGTAGCTGGCCTTTTAGGTGGACCTGCTAATACAACCTATGGAGAGAATACATCAGTTGTTGGAATGACTAAAGTAGCATCAGTTAAAGTAATAGGTTTAGCAGCTATTATAGCAATTATAATTAGCTTCTTTGGAAAAATAATTGGAGTACTTGCTACTATACCAAGTCCAGTTCTTGGAGGAATTTCTCTTCTTCTATATGGTTTTATAGCTGTAAATGGCCTAAAAGTAATTGTACAAAATCAAATAGACTTTGATGACGTAAAAAATGTTATAGTAGTATCAACTATGTTAGTTTTAGGACTAGGAGGAGCTGTTATATCAATAATAACTAAAAATACTAATATTCAAATATCTGGTATGAGCCTAGCAGCAATTATAGGAATAATATTAAATTTAATTTTACCAAATACCAAAAAAGAAACTAATAAATAAAAAATAACAACTAAAAAAAACAAAAAAATTAATAGATAAGAAAGTATTAATAATCTTATCTATTTTCATTTGCAAAAATAACAAAAACATGGTAAAATCTTTACTGAATTGAGGTATGTATGAATGCAGTAATTACAGGAGCAAGTGTAGGAATTGGCTATAACTTAGCTTTAAAACTTGCTAATTTAGGTTATGATTTATATTTAACCTATTATAATAATCAAACAAATATTTTAAAATTAAAAGAAGAAATAGAAAATGAAACCAAGGTTAAATGTTATATTAACAAATTAGATTTAAAAAATGAACAAAATATTATTGAAGTATGTCATGATATTTTAACTAAATTTTCTAAAATAAATATCTTAGTTAATAATGCTTCTATTTCAAATGATAATTTATTTCTTGATAAAACTAAGGAAGAATTCATGCAAGTATTAGAAGTAAATGTTGTAGGAACTTTTTTAATGACTAAATACTTAATTGAAAATATCAAAGATTTTGTTATTAATATGTCTTCAACAGATGGAATAGATACTTATAGTATTTATAATTTAGATTATGCTATTAGTAAATCAGCTATTATTCAATTAACTAAGAGTATGAGTTTAATTTTTCCAAATATAAAAACAATTGCTATAGCACCTAATTGGGTAGAAACAGAATCTACTTTAGAAATTGATAAAACTTATTTAGAAAATGAACTTAAAAGAATAGGTCAAGAAAAATTAATAAGCATTGATACAGTTAGTAATAAAATAATTGATATAATCAAAAATAATAATATAAAAAGTGGAGAAGTGATTAAAATATATGAATAATTTAGATGAAATAATTAAAAAAATAGATAATAAAATTCAAGAAAATAATTTATTTAAATCTATAAATGCTTTAGAGGAGTATTATAGTTCTTTAATAATCGAAGCATTTAAAAAATATCAAATAACCCAAACAGATTTTAATGGAACAACAGGTTATGGTTATGATGATGTAGGTCGTGATAAAATTGAACAAGTTTTTTCTTATGTTTTAGATAGTGAAGCTTCTCTTGTTCGTAGTCAATTTATTTCAGGAACTCATGCTTTAACGACAACTTTCTTTGGTCTTTTAAGACCAGGAGATACTTTATTATCAATAACTGGTAAACCATATGATACTTTAGATGAAGTAATTGGAATAAAAGAAAATCCTAGTAGTTTAAAAGCTTTTAAGATTAATTTTAGTTTAATTGATTTAATTACTAATTCTTTAAATGAAAGTGATTTTGATTATGATGCTATTAAAACCTATTTAAAAAATAATAAAGTAAAAGTAATAGAAATTCAAAGAAGTAGAGGTTATTCTACAAGAGAAGCTATTTCTTTAGATAAAATAAAAAAAGTAGTAGACTTAATTAAAAATATTGATAAAGATATAATTATAATGGTTGATAATTGTTATTGCGAATTAACTGAATTTAAAACTCCAACTTCAAGTATAATAGGCTGTGATATTATGGTTGGTTCTTTAATTAAAAACTTAGGCGGTGGAATATGTCCTAATGGAGCTTATGTGGCTGGTAAGAAAAACTTAATCGATTTAGTTGCTGAAAGATTAACTGTTCCTGGACAAGGTGCTGAAGTAGGACCTAGTATGAATATGAATAAATTAATTTTACAAGGCTTATATATGGCCCCATCAGCTGTTAGTAGTAGTTTAAAGACTAATTTATTTGCTTCACTTCTATTAGAAGAATTAGGTTATAAAACTAATCCTCGAAGTAATCAAACTCCAATTGATATTGTTTTAGCTATTACTTTTAATGATCCAAATAAATTAATTAAATACGTTCAAGGTATTCAAGAATACAGTGCTATTGATAATTACTATGAACCAATTCCTTCTGATATGCCAGGATACTCTGATAAAATTATCATGGCAAGTGGTTCGTTTACTCAAGGAAGTTCAATTGAAATTTCTTGTGATGGTCCAATTAGACCACCTTATATAGCTTATCAACAAGGTTCCTTAACATATAGTTATGGTCGCCTTGCTGTTATAAATGCAGTTAGGAAAATAGAAAATGAAAGATAAAATAAAAATATTATATGAAGATAAATATTTACTTATTGTAAATAAACCAAATAACTTATTAACAATTGCAACTTCTAAAGAAAAAGAAAATACCATGTATCATAAAGTATTATTATATTTAAGAAAGAAAAATCAAAAAGTTTTTATAGTCCATAGACTTGATAAAGATACCTCAGGACTTATCATATTTGCTAAATCAGAAAAAATAAAAAGATATCTTCAAGATAACTTTAGTGAAATAACTCGTAAATATATGGCTATAGTAGAAGGAGTACTTATAAAAAAACAAGATACAATTAAATCCTATTTAGCTGAAACTAAAACTAATTTAGTTTATATAACAAATGATAAATCAGGTAAACTTGCAATTACAAATTATAAAGTTATTCTTGAAAAAAATAATTATTCTCTTTTAGATATAGAGATTAAAACCGGTAGAAAAAACCAAATAAGAGTTCAATTAAATAGTATAGGTCATCCTATCTTAGGAGATAAAAAATACGGTAATTCAAAACAAAAAGCAAGTAGATTATACTTGCATGCATATTACTTAGAATTTGTTCATCCAATAACTAAAGAATTATTAAAAATAGAATTAGATGTACCTAAAGAATTTATTAATTTATTAAAATAAAGAAAACTGATATCATGGAATGAACTGAACCCCGTTTCTTGGACATAAGAGAAACGAGGTTCATATCAAAATAATTTCATTTTATCAGTTTTAATTTTATTATTATCTAATTATTTTTTATACATTTTTAATATTTCTTTATTTTTCTTTTTATTACTAAAATAATTTTTAATATTATAAATTAATAATTTAAAATACTTATGATTATCATGCAAATATTTCCATTCTTCATAAGAATCTTTTCTTTTTAAAATAGAACTATCAAACTTATCATCTTTTAATTTTTTAACTAACTTATCAAGAAATATTAATTCTTGTTTACTATAGAACTGTTCTTGTTCTTTATCAATTTTAAATTCATTAAGTGAGTAGAAAACTTCATTTATAACAAGGTTAAATTCATGTTCATGTACTTGATAACCTGAATCAAGGGGTTTATTAAATTCATAATAATAATTTAGTTCTAATATGTTATTTATAGTATAATAAATATAGCCTTTATAGACAAATACTTCTTTTTTTAAGAATTTAGAATATACTTTTTTAGGGTAATTACAATTTTTATATAATTTATAATACTTATATTTTAAATAACAAGAAATTGGTTCTTCTAATAAATATTTTAAACTAGGTTTTTGATAATAATATTCATTAAATGCAATTTTATTTATATTTTTATATAACCAGTTTAATTCTTGATATTCTATTAAACTATATTCATGTTTATATTTATTTGGAATAGAAAAACCTCCTTTTAAAAGAATATATTCACATACCTGTCCTAAATCATAAACTTCTATTAATATATTATTATAAATAAAATGATAAGTTAATTCACAACCAAGATAATCCTTAACAGCATCATATATGTTATTATAGTATTTATTATTATAAACATAGTAGCAGCAACCTTTTACTTTATCATAATATGAATATGGTATTTTAATATTTTTATATTTTCTTTTCATAAAGACCTCTTTTTATATATAATAATATAGAAATATGAATTTTGTCTAGAATTTCTTTATTATTTTTCTATATCATGTTATAATTATATAACAATGAAGGGAGATTTTATGAATAATGATATTAAGTATATATTAAGAATGATTTTAGGTTTATTAATAACAGGTTTTATAGTTTTTATTGTAATTAAATTATTTATTTATATATTACCAGTAATTGCTATATTAATTATAGGTTATTATTTATACATATTATATAAACAAGGTAAGTTTAAAATAAAAAAGAAATTTAAAGAAAGAAAAGAAAGAGTACCTGAAGCTGAAATATTGAATGAAAGATTTGATAAATAAATTTCTTGATTATTTTAACCATTAAATTGTATAATGTAATTATAGTAGGAGGAGTATGGAAAATAATATTGAAAAGAAGAAAAATGGGGTAATGGTATTAGTAATTATTTTAATAATTATAATACTAGGTTTAGTTGGCTTTATTGTTTACAAAGAATTAAGTAGTGGTACTAATAACAATAACAACAATAGTAATAATGGCAATAATAATACTGATAATAATCAAGAAGATAATAAACAAAATGATAATATTGCTGTTGATACATCAGATTATAAGTATACAATGGATGTATATAAAACTGATGATAATATGTTGTGCAACAATGATAAAAGGGATGATATTTGTAAAACAAAAGCTTTTACCATTAAAACTGAGAGTAATGGAGCTAATGTATTAACAACTAATGAAAAGAATATAGTTTTATACAATGATAATGGTTTAAAAATTTATAATGATAAAACTAAAAAGATAATAAAAGTAGATTTAGATAGTAATTATGATACTTATAATTTAAATGTTTATAATGGAGAAGTAATAGGTGTAGTTTATAAAAACAATGATGAAAATTCTTCTTATTATGATTTAACTACTAAAAAAAGTAAATTTGTTAAAACTTATCAAAATTTAGGAATATTAGATAATAATTATTTAAATGGTTATGATTATAAAAATGATGAAGCTTTTGGTTATTTATTAAATATTAAAGAAGAAAAAGTAGAATTAAGTGATAGAAGTAAAAATACAGCTAGTATTTCATATGATATAAGTAAGCATAACAATAAATATTTTTATACTTTAAGCCATTGTGCTGGTGATTGTTCTTTAGAAGCAATTTATGATAATAATAAAAAGGAAATATATAAGTTTCCTGTTAATAGAAGTAATAATTATTTTATGGAATTTGGTTATTCCTTTTATGAAGGTTATTTATATTTAAATGAAAATAATGTTGTAAAAAAATATGATAGTGATGGTAAATTAATTAGTACATCTAAAAAATATGATAATTTTAAACAATTAATTCAAGATAAGATAATCTATGTTAAAGATAATAAATTAGTTGTTGAATCTTTAAATGATGCTTCTATTAAAGAAATAGTTAAATGGAGTGATAATTATAATTATGACACATATTTATCTCGTTATTATTCAAGGAATGATTTAGATAAGATAAATGAACCTGATAAAAAAGAAGGATTATACTTAGTTATTTATTATCAAAGTAAAATAGGTGATAATTATGGTATGGAATATTGCTATACTGGAAGTGAAATTATAACATATCCTATTAAACAAGAAATGGGAGGACGTGCTAAACCAGTTTTATATCTATACCCAACTGAAGAAACTAAAGTTAAAGTAAGATTTGCTCATCCTGAATATTTAACAACAACTTATCCTAAATATGATAAAGAATGGGTTGTAATGGCAAGTCCTAATGGTGATTTAATTGATAGCAATAATAAATATTATTATGCTTTATACTGGGACGAAGTTAGATATCACGAAGTATCTTTTGATGAAGGATTTTATATAACTAAAGAAAATGCAATTGCTTTTTTAGAAGAAAAATTAACTTTAATTGGTTTAAATGCAAAAGAGAGAAATGAATTTATTATGTATTGGCTACCAATTTTAGAAAATAATGGACAAAGTTTAGTTTACTTTGAATTAACTGAAGAAAGAGAATTAAATAATAAATTAATAATTGAACCAACACCTGATTCTTTATTAAGAGTTAATATTCATATTAAAAAAGTAAATAAAAAAATTAATATTAAAGAACAAAAATTAGAAAGTTTTAAAAGAGTAGGCTTTACTGCTGTTGAATGGGGAGGAATGACATATTAGTCATTCTTTTTCCATATAAAAAAACTAATAATAAATTAGTTTATCTGTTAGCATTATGATGTATTTTCTATTTTATTTTTATTGGTGGCTACATAATGTACATTTCTTAATAGAAATTCAATAAACTTATGATTTAGTGTTATAGACTAAATAATTTTCAGAAATTACATCACCGTGGGGTGATGTAAGCAAATTCATTTACTCTTGTTCAATCAATAAAATATTTAGAAAAATGTATCTAGATAATAAAAATAATAATAAAACCCTATAAAATAAGGGTTGATTTGCTATTTGGTTGCCCCAGTTAGATTCGAACTAACGCTGATGGAGTCAGAGTCCACTGCCTTACCACTTGGCTATGGGGCAATTACTTAATAAGTATACTAAAAATTATTTAAATTAGCAATTGTTATTTTTAGAAATTTAAGATAAAATAGAAATCATGAAAAACTTATTAATAAAATTAATTAAATTATATCAAAAAATTCCTGGTAAATTTCATTACAGTTGTAAATTTTATCCAACTTGTTCTAATTATATGATAGAAGCAATTACTAAATATGGTTCATTTAAAGGCTTATATCTAGGTTTGAAAAGAATTATTAAATGTAATCCATTTAGTAAGGGAGGGTATGATCCTTTAAAATAAAAGTGTCTAATTTAAGTAGACACTTTTATCATATATATGTTCAGTTTTATCATTTTTTAACATTTCTTCATCACTTATTAAAAAGAAATCATGTAAAATAGAATCACTTCCATCACTATTAACAGGATCATCCCAAGTTAAATCCAAATTATACCATTTATTTTCTAATAAAACTTTATTCCAAACATGATTTTCACTTGATACTTTATAACTTTCAATTCCAAGCTTTTCTAGAAATATCATCATACTATCAGTATAACCACTACAAATTCCATAACCTTCTAGTAAAACACCATAAGCTGTATTAGATTGATAATCAAATATATTATTATCACTTCTATTCTTATCGTATTTACTGTTATCAATTATATAATCATGAATTATTCTTATTTTTTCAACATTAGTCATATCATTATTTATATTATTTTTAATAACCTCTTCTACTTTATAATTAAGTAATACTTTCATATCATTTGTATAATTATGTTTAACTTTTACATCTATTTTACCTAAAGAATCAAAAGAAGTTTCTATTTGATTAAAACTATTATAAGGATGAACAAAATCATTTATATTAGATAAAGTAGTTTTATTATAAGCAACACTTTTAACATCATCTAAACATGTTTCATATTCATTATGGCAATAAAAAGTAAAATCACTCATACCACTATTTAAAATAGTATAATATATATTTAAAATATCTTGTTTATTATTAGGTATAAAATTATCAGTATTAGCTATATATTTAAAATTATAACTACGATAATAATCATTTTTCTCAAGTGTAGTAGGATTTTTTTGATTACTAGAAAAATATTTATTATAATATATTAAAATATCTTCGCGATAATAAAAAGTTAAAGAAAATATTAACAAAATTACTAAGTAAGATAGCATTTTCTTCACAAGCCTCACCCAATTAATATTTTATCATAAAAGTTCTTAAAAAAATACAAAATAATTTAAATATTTAAAATAAAATAAAAAAATACGTTTTCACGTATAATTTATTCTACATTGTTTACAGATTTAGATAATCTAGATTTAAGTCTTGCAGCTTTATTTTTACTAACAATATTAATATCTTGTGCTTTATCAATATTTTTGAAAGTAGTTTTTAATATTTCTTTACTTTCTTCTTTATTTCCTTCTTTAACTGTTTTTTCTAATTTTTTAATAGAATTTTTCATTCTTGAATCTACTAAAGTATTTTCTTTACATTTTCTTTCACTAGTTAATACTCTTTTCTTAGCACTTTTAATGTTTGGCATTTTTTCACCTCTTTTCAAAATCACTATTATAATAACAAATATTTAAGTAAAAAGCAATATTTTTTTGAAAATAATACATACTATAAGTGGTGATATTATGCATGAAATAGACTTAAGTAAATATAATATTAGATCAGATTTAATAATTGAAAATACAAAAGAAAGTAATTTAAGTAAAAGTTATTTAGAAAATAATGTTAAAGTAGATTATATTTCTATTAAAAAAGATAATTTATTAAAAGGTGATTATATAACAATTAGTATTGAAGATATTACAGATAAAACTAATTTTAATAATGTTTTAAAAGTTTTAATTAAAGAACTAACAAGAATTTTAAAGTTAACTAAAATAAAAAAAGATGATAAAGCTTTAATAATAGGACTTGGTAATAATAAATCAACTCCTGATTCTCTTGGTTATGAAGTTTTAAAAGATATTACGGTTACTAGACATTTATTCATGTTAGATGAAGTAGAAGGTTATAGAAATATTTCAATTTTAGAACCTAATGTATTTGGTAATACAGGCATAGAATCTAAAGATATTATTTTAGGTGTAGTAAAAGAAACTAAACCTGATTTTTTAATAGTAATTGATTCTCTTGCTTCAAATGATGTATCGAGGATGTTAAAAACAATTCAAATAACTAATACAGGTATTCATCCAGGATCAGGAATTGGTAATAATCGAGGAGAAATATCTCAAAAAACTATTAATATTCCAGTTATAGCAATAGGAGTACCGACGGTTGTATCAAGTATTTCTATTGTAAATGATACAATTAAGTTTTTAACTAAAAAAATAAGTTATCATAAAAATAATTATCAAAAAGATAAATTTATTCCAAGTAGTAATATAAATTATTTAAATGAAAATAATGATCTTAATCAAGAAGAAAAAAAAGAACTTTTAGGTTTAATTGGTACTCTTGATGAAAATACTTTTAAAGATTTAATATATGAAACTTTAAATCCAATTGGTTATAATTTAATTGTTACAACTAAAGAAATAGATTTTATTATAGAAAAATATGGTAAGTTAATATCTAAAGCTATTAATTTAAGTTTGAATAAATTTTAATATTTTTCTTGACAATATTGAATTTAATATTATAATAGTAATGAATAAAGAAATGGGAGTATTTTATGGGTGTATTGAAAGCTAAAATTGTTTTAACAGGAGGACCATGTGCTGGTAAAACAACAACAATTGCTAAGATAAAGGAGGATTTAGAAAACTTAGGTTATCATGTTTTATTATTAAATGAATGTGCTACTGAAATAATTAATTTAGGAATAAGACCATTTGGAAATAATAAAGTAGATGTATTTGATTTTCAAAATGAAATATTGAATTTACAAGTATTTAAAGAAAAAAGATTAATTGATATTGTTTCTAAATTACCAAGTGATACAAAATGTATTTTATTATCAGATCGTGGAATAATAGATAATAAAGCTTACTTAGGAGAAGAATTATTTAATAAATTATTACTTCAAAATAATTTAAAAGAAGAAGATGTATTAGATCAATATGATATGGTAATACATTTAGTAACAGTAGCAACTAACAATGAAAATAAATATAATAATAGTACTAATTCAGCAAGATTTGAAGATGATATAGAAGAAGTAATAGATTTAGATAAAAGAACAAACGAAGCTTGGAGTAAACATAAAAATTTAAAAAGAGTAGAAGCAACTGATATAATAGATGAAAAAATAGATAAAGTTATAAAACTAATACATGAATATTTAAATATTAAATAAAGGTTATATTTAACTTTTATTTTTTTTACCAAAAACTACTTGAAAATATAAAAATTATTTGCTATCATTTAAGTATGAAAAATAAAAGGAGTTGATTAAATGAAAACTATGAATAATTACTTTACAACTAATCAAACTCCAACTTTACAAAACTTTACATGGGG
>CADBSI010000026.1 GCA_902797275.1 uncultured Erysipelotrichaceae bacterium
ACTCAAGAGGCTGAAGAGGCTCCCCTGCTAAGGGAGTAGATCGGGTTAAACTGGTGCGAGGGTTCAAATCCCTCCTGCTCCGCCATAAATGAAATGATAATAAGCCCTTATTCTTAAGGGTTTTTATTATATAAAAAAACAAATAAATGTTGTTATTTAAAGTTTTTTATTGTATAATAACATGGTGAAAAGGAGAAGTTTATGAAAATATTATCAGTAAATGCAGGTAGTTCATCTTTAAAGTTTCAAATGTATGAAATGCCTGACGAAGTTGTATTAATTAGTGGCGTTTTTGAACGCATTGGTATGGAAGGAAGTTTCTATACAATTAAATTAAATGGAGAAAAAATAGAAAAGAAAGTGGAATTGGAAGATCATAAAAAGGCTTTTGAATTACTTGTTAAGGAATTAGTTGAAAATAATATTGTTGATTCTTTAGACGATATTAAAGGAATTGGACATAGAATTGTTCAAGGTGGTTCTTACTTTGATAAAAGTGTTGTTGCTAGTGAAGAAGTTATTCAAAAAATTGATGAATTATCACCACTTGCACCACTTCATAATCCAGCTGCAATCGTTGGAATTCGTGCTGCTCAAGCAGTTGTTCCTGGTGCTTTACAAACTGTAGTTTTTGATACTGCATATCATCAAACTATGCCAGAAGAAAATTATTTATATGCACTTCCATATGATTTATGCAAAGATAATTTAATCAGAAGATACGGAGCTCACGGAACAAGTCATAGATATGTTGCTAACAAGATGAATGAAATACTAGGAAGAGAAGATACTAAACTAATTACTTGTCATATTGGAAACGGTGCAAGTATTAGTGCTGTTTTAAACGGAAAATGTTTAAATACATCTATGGGATTAACTCCAAATGCTGGTTTAATTATGGGAACACGTTGTGGAGATATTGATGCAACAATTTTACCTTATTTAATGGAAAAGCAAAACATTTCATGCAAAGAAATGGATAGAATTATGAACAAAGAAAGTGGTTTACTTGGTATAAGTGGTGTTAGTAGTGATTCTAGGGATATTGAAGCTGGAATAAAAGAAGGAAATAAACGTTGTGAATTAGCTCAAAAAATGTATGTTAGAAGAATAATTGATTACATAGCTAAATATTATGTTGAACTAGAAGGATGTGATGGTATCGTATTTACTGCTGGTGTTGGTGAAAACAGTGTACCAGTTCGTAAAGCCATTATGGAAGGACTTTCTGTATTAGGTATTAAATTAGATGAGGAAAAGAATAATATTCGTGGAAGTTTACAAAAAATAAGTTCAAATGATTCTAGTATACCTGTTTATGTAATTCCAACTGATGAAGAATTAATGATTGCACGAGATACTTTAAATTTAATAAATAGTTAGGATGATTATATGTTGGATGATATTTATAAATTAATCGAGAAATTTGAGGTTATTGTTTTAGCAAGACATGTTGGACCAGATCCAGATGCAATGGCTAGTACTATGGCTTTAAAAGATAGTATTTTATACACTTTTAAAGATAAAAAAGTTTATAATGTAGGAAGTGGTAGTAGTCGTTTTACTTACTTTGGAAAACTTGATAGAATAGAAAATCCCAAAAATGCATTATTAATTGTTCTTGATACTCCAGACATTAGAAGAATAGATGGAATAACTTTAACCGATTATGAGAAAATAGTAAAAATAGATCATCATCCATTTGTTGAAAAATTTGCTGATATTGAATATATAAATGATAAATCTAGCAGTGCCTCTGAGTTAGTACTTGATTTAATCAATGAGACGCCTTTAAAAATGAATGAAGATATTGCTTCTAAAATATATTTAGGAATAGTAAGTGATACTAATCGTTTCATGTTTAATAATTCAACTGGTGATACATTTAAGAAGGTTGCTAAACTTATAGATGAATATAAATTAGAAATTGATAAGTTATATATTCCTCTTTATTTACGCCCAATAAATGAGGTTAGATTAGAAGGGTATATTGGTCTTAATTTAAATATTACTAAAAATGGTGTAGGTTATATAAAATTAACTAAAGATTTATTAGAACAATTTGCAGTTGATGCCGCTTCTCCTGGTAATATGGTTAATAATTTTAATTATATCAATGAGGTTTTAGTTTGGGTATTTTTCACTGAAGATGTTAAAAATGAGAATATAAGAGTATCAGCAAGATCACGTGGTCCAGTTATCAATTCTCTTCTTTCTAAATATAATGGCGGTGGTCATAAATATGCTAGTGGAGCAAGAATTAAAACAATGGATGATACAGATCCTATTATAGACGACTTGGATTTTTTATGTAAAAAATATAAAGAAGAAGTAGGTGAAAATTTTGAAAATTAATAAATGTTTTCTTGATACTGTAGCTGTAAGACGTAGCCAATACCCAACAGAAGGAAAACCTGAATTTTTATTAGTAGGACGTAGTAATGTTGGTAAAAGTAGTTTTATTAATACAATAATTGAACAAAAGAATTTGGCTAGGACTTCACAAAGACCAGGTAAGACACAAACTTTAAATTTTTATCTTGTTAATGATTCTTTTTATCTAGTTGATGTTCCTGGTTATGGTTATGCTTCAGTTAATCAAGAGACTCAAAAGAAAATGGGCTTGATGATTGAAGAGTATCTCGAAAAAAGAAAAGAAATGAAACGAGTTTTCATGTTAGTAGATTTTCGAATAAAACCAACTGAAAATGACGTTATGATGTATGAATTTTTAAAATACTATAATATTCCTGTAACTTTAGTATTAACTAAAGTTGACAAAGTTTCACCATCTAGACGAGAAAAAAATCTAAAAGTTATTAAAAATACAATAGAATTAGCTGTCGGAGATGATCTGGTTTTGTTTTCAAGTGTAAATAAAACGGGAAGAAATGACATTTTAAAAATAATTGAAAATTTAGTAATTGAAACAATCTAAATAAAAGCTTTCAAATTTGAAGGCTTTTTAATTAATTTTCATAATTTAATTGACAAAACATTCTTTTTATCTTAAAATTAAAGTATATTAACAATAGGAGGAATATATGGGAATGGAAAAATTAAAAGGTTTTTTTGGTGGTTCTAGTGAAGAAAATAAAGAAAACCGTAATATAAATGAAGATGAATATTATGATGGAGAAACAACAACTTTTTCTGAAGTATCTGGTTCAAGCAAGATGATTTTATTTGAACCACGTGCATATTCAGAAAGTCAACAAATTGCTGATTATTTAAAAAAGAGAAATGCGGTTGTTGTTAATTTAAAAAGAGTAACACCAGATCAAGCTAAGAGAATAGTTGATTTTTTAAGTGGAACTTTATATGCAATTAATGGTGGCTTACAAAAACTTGGTACTGGAATCTTTTTATGTACACCAAATAACGTTAATGTAGAAGGTTCAATAAGTGAAGAAACAAAAGAAAAAAATATGAAAAAGGAAGAAGAAGAGACAGAATGGTGATCTCTTTTTTGAATTTTAAATAACTAAGAGAGGTATTTATGAATAGATTTTGTACAAACTGTGGTAAGGAACTACCTAGTAATGTTTTATTTTGTCCAAACTGTGGAAGTAGGGTTGAAGTAAGAAATAATACTACGGAAAATAATAGTTCTAATAATAATAATAATAATCAAACAGTTATAAATAATTACTATAATACAAGTATTCCATTTTTAACTAAAAAAGATATAGCTGTTTCAGTTATATTATCATTTTTAACTTGTGGCATTTATCAAATTTATTGGTTTATAACTATAACTGATGATGCTAATAAAGTGTCAGAAAGGCCAACTGATACAAGTGGAGGTTTAGCATTTCTTTTAACTTTAATTACTTGTGGTATTTATGGTATTTATTGGAATTATAAAATGGGCCAAAAGATATATGAAGCAGGTAAAAAATATAATAAAAATATTCAAGATAATTCCCTTCCATATTTAATTTTATCTTTATTTAAACTTGATATTGTAAGTATTGCTTTAATGCAAAGTGATTTAAATAAATTTGCTGAATGAAAAAAAGATTATTAAAAGTTCTAAGTATAAATTTATTGTTATTATTATTACTTATTAGTTATTATTATTTAAACAAATATTTTCATATAGGTATACCATGTTTATTTTATAAAATAACAAGTTTTAAATGTCCAGGATGTGGAATTACAAGAATGTTATTTTCTATACTAAAATTAGATTTTAAAAGTGCATTTTTTTATAATCCTGTTGTTTTTATACTTTTACCATTTCTTTCTTTTTATATCTTGTATCAAGAATATATTTATATAACTAAACAAAATAATAAGTTAAAAATACCAAATTTTATTTATTACTTAATAATATTTGTTTTAATTATCTTTGGAATACTTAGAAATATAATATAAAATTACTAGATTATTTATTTAGTAATTTTTTTAATTATTTAAAAATATTGTCATATTATTTAATATGAATAAAGTATTATATCCATTTATTTTAAGTTTTATAGCCTCTATTTCTACTGTTCTTGGTTATTTTATTATTTATTTAAAATGTAATATTAAAAAAATAATTACCTTTTCTCTTTCCTTTGCAACTTCAGTTATGATAACTATTTCTTTAACTGATTTAATACCATCTTCTTTTGTCTATTTATCTGAATTTATCTTTTTTTATAAAGTTTTAATCATGTTTTTCTTTTTAATTCTAGGAATATTTTTATCTTATTATATATCTTTAAAAGTAGATAGTAATAATTCTTTAGAAAGAGTTGGTATTATTTCTATGCTTGCTATTATTTTACATAATATCCCAGAAGGAATAATTACTTTTATGGTTAGTAAAGTTAATTTAAATCTAGGTTTAAAATTATCAATTGCTATAGGACTTCATAATATCCCAGAAGGAATAAGTATAGCCGTTCCTTTATACTTTGCAACTAAGAAAAAGTCAAAAACTTTTCTAATTGTTTTAATATCAGGTTTAAGTGAATTACTAGGTTCTATTCTTGCTTATTTATTTTTAAGTAAATACATTAATAACTTTATAATAGGTTGTATATTTAGTCTAACAGCAGGTATCATGTTAAATATAAGTTTAACGGAAATACTAAAAGAAGCAATTAAATATAAGGAAAAGAAATACTTAATTCTTGGTTTATTACTAGGAACTATTGTTATGTTATTAAGTCATTTTATTCTTTAAAAATAATTTTTTTCTAATACTTCAACCTTAGTAATTAAAGCTAATTTATCTTTTATATCTTCATTTACTATTAAATAGTAAGTAATATCATCTTGATAACTTTTTTCTATTATATTACTTTGATTAATTAAATTATCTATTTTACTTGTTAAATCATAGGAAAAAGTTATTTTAATTTTATATTTTTCTTCTAAAGCAACAATAGTTGTTTTTTTTATGGCTAGACTACAACTATTAGAATAAGCTCTTATAAGACCACCAGCACCTAATTTAATACCTCCAAAATAACGTATACAAATACATATAACATGATTTAAATTATTTTTCTTTAAAACTTCTAAAATAGGAAAACCAGAAGTACCAGTTGGTTCATTATCATCATTATATTTAACTTCATTATCTAAAATATATGCATAAACAATATGAGTTGCATCTTTATATTCTTGTTTTAAATTAGTTAATATTTTTAGAATATCTTCTTTACTATTAATTTTATATAAATAAGTAATAAACTTAGATTTATTAATAATTAATTCATTTATACAATTATTTTCTATAGTCATATTAATTCCTTTCAATATGACTTAATTATAACTTATTTTAAAAAAAATAAAAATATATTAAATTTACTTTTTAAAAAAATATTTAAAGCAAATTAAGGTTTTTGTTTAATTATATTTATTAAATTTTTTCTAGTTTTTCTAATTATTTAAATATTTCTAAAAAAAATTACTAAATATTTTTTTCTAAAATGTTTTTTTTGCTTAGGACAATTTTAAGTTTTTGAAATAGTTTTAAGTTAAATTTTAGGTTTTTTCCTAAGATAAATATTAAAATTGAAGGCTTATTTTTTTTAAAAGTTAAATTTATCTTTTTGACTTTATATTCTTTATTTAGTAAAGTTGATGTGTTGCTTAGTATTTTAATTAGTAAATCTTAGTAATCAAATAGTAGTAAAATGACTTGATTATTTAAAAATATCAAGTTAAAATAAAGTTATCAATTATAAGGAGGAATATGGAAAAGAAAGATGTTGATAAAACTTTAGAAAATGTTTTAGCTGATTTAGAAAAACAATTTGGTAAGGGTGCTGTTATGAGGCTTGGGGATAATCATCATGCTAAGGTTGAAGTGGTTTCAAGCGGATCGTTATCTCTTGATATAGCTCTTGGAGCAGGAGGTTATCCTAAGGGAAGAATTATTGAAATATTTGGACCTGAATCAAGTGGTAAAACAACGTTTGCTCTTCATGCTATAGCTGAGGTGCAAAAATTAGGAGGAAGAGCAGCTTTTATAGATGCTGAACATGCCTTAGATCCTATATATGCTAAGAATTTAGGTGTTGATATTAATAATTTATTACTTGCTCAACCAGATACAGGTGAACAAGCTTTAGAAATATGTGAAGCTTTA
>CADBSI010000027.1 GCA_902797275.1 uncultured Erysipelotrichaceae bacterium
ATAAAGGATTAGGTGAAATGAATGCTATTCAATTATGGGAAACAACCATGAACCCAGATACACGTACTTTAATTAGAGTAACCATAACTGATGCTTTACTTGCTGAAAAAAGAGTAAGTGTTTTAATGGGTGATAAAGTTGAACCTCGTAAAGAATGGATTGAAGAAAATATTGAATTCTCTTTGGAAGATGATTATGTAGTTGGGAAGTGATTAGATGAACGAATTAATTAAGAAAATATATGATACAACACTTGAAGACATCATGGAAGATAGGTTTTCTAGATATGCTAAATCAATTATTCAAGATAGAGCAATCCCTGATGTAAGAGATGGTTTAAAACCAGTTCAAAGAAGAATTTTATATGGAATGTACGAGTCTGGTTATACTCCAGATAAACCATTTAAAAAAAGTGCTAGAATTGTTGGAGATGTTATGGGTAAATATCACCCTCATGGAGATTCTAGTATTTATGATGCTATGGTTAGAATGAGTCAGTGGTGGAAACAAAATACGCCTTATGTTGAAATGCAAGGAAACAATGGTTCTATGGATGGGGACTCTGCTGCAGCTATGCGTTATACGGAAGCTCGTCTTTCTAAAATTAGTTTAGAACTTTTGAAAGACATTGATAAAAACACGATTACTTGGGCTCCTAACTTTGATGATTCTTTAAAAGAACCAACGGTTTTACCAGCTAAGTTTCCTAATCTTTTAGTAAATGGTTCAACTGGTATTAGTGCAGGTTATGCAACTAATATTCCTCCTCACAATTTAGGTGAAGTAATTGATGCAACTATTAAAAGAATTGATAGTCCAAATTGTCATGAAGATACAATTTTAGATATTATCAAAGGTCCTGATTTTCCAACCGGAGGAATAGTTGAAGGAAGAGATGGTATAAGAGAAGCTTTATTAACAGGCCGTGGTAAGGTTGTTATTCGTAGTAAAGTTGATTATGTTAAAGAAAAAGGTAAAGAACAATTAATTGTCAGAGAAATACCATATGACGTGAATAAAGCCATGCTTGTTAAAAGAATGAGTGAACTTACTCTTGATAAAAAAATTGAAGGTGTTTTAGAAATAAGAGACGAATCTGATCGTCATGAACCAGTTCGTATTGTAATTGATTTAAAAAAAGATGCAAATAGAGATCTTATTCTAAATTATTTCTATAAAAATAGTGATTTACAAATAAACTATAACTACAACATGGTGGCAATTTCTAATCGTACTCCTATGACTCTTGGAGTTATTCAAATAATAGATGCTTACATTAATCATCTAGAAGAAGTTATTACTAAACGAACTGAGTTTGATCTTAAAACAGCCATGAAAAGAATGCATATAGTTGAGGGTATGATAAAATGTATTTCTATTCTTGATAAAGTAATTAAAACAATCAGGGCAAGTAAAAATAAACCTGATGCTATTAATAACTTAGTTCTTGAATATGATTTTTCAGAAGATCAGGCAACTTATATTGTTAATTTACAATTATATCGTTTAACTAATTCTGATATTGAAGACTTTAAAAATGAATATTTAAATTTAAAGAAAATAATTGAAGGATTAAACCTAATTTTATCAGATGATTCTAAACTTCGTAGTGTTATGAAAGAAGAATTAAGAAAAATTAAAAAAGAATATTCAGTTGATCGTAAAACTGAAATTAAAGATGAAGTTTTAGATATTTCAATTGATGAAAAAGCTATGATTCCAAAAGAAGATGTTATAGTATCTCTTACAAGAGATGGTTATATTAAACGTTCTAGTATTAGATCATATACATCAACTGATATGGTTCCTGTTTTAAAAGATAATGATTACTTACTTGGTTTATATGAAGCCAATACTATGGATACTTTATTAGTATTTACTAACCTTGGTAATTTCTTATTTATTCCAATTTATACAATTTTTGATATGAAATTCAAGGATATTGGTAAACATATAAGTAATTTAATTACTTTAGCTGAAGGTGAAGAAATAATAAGTTCTTACAAAATAACTGATTTTAATCAAGATTTAGATATTACTTTAGCTACTAAAAATGGTATGATTAAAAGAACTAAGTTAAATGAATTTAAACTACTACGTTATAATAAACCGGTTAACTGTATGAAATTAAAAGATAATGATATCTTAATTTCAGCTTTTATTTCTAGATATCAAAACATCTTTGTAGCAACAGATACAGGATACGGATTATGGTATGATATTTCAGAAATACCACTTGTTGGTTTAAGAACTAGTGGGGTTAAATCAATCAATTTAAAATTAAACGAAAAAGTAGTATCAGTTAATAACTTTGATACAGTTGATTACATATCTTTAATAACCGATAAAAACACTGGTAAAAGAATCAAAATAACTGAATTTGAAAAATCAGGTAGAGCAAGACGAGGACTTATGATCATAAAAGAGATTAAAAGTAATCCATATCATGTTTTAAAAACTTTCACAGAACCTGTTAACTCTTATTTAATCTTAAGAAGTGATGAAAACAAAACTATCAAACTAACGGAACTTCCTATTTTAGATAGATATTCAACAGGTAGCTTAATTACTAAAGATAAAATATATGATGTTAATACTTTAGTATCTTTAACTAAAAAAGAAGAAGAAATAGATGTTAATATAAAAAATACCCCTTTAGTAAAACCTAAAATAACTCTTAAAGAAATAGATGAAAGATTATTAACAATCGATGATTTCTTGTAAAATATTAAGTAAATAAGTATTTAAATTTATTTACTTTTTTTGTATAATATTCTTATGGAAGAACTTATTAACAAATATTTAAATCAAGAATTACCAAAAGAGTTAGAAACTAATTTAGAAAACAATTATCTTTTTATGCTTACTTTAATTAAAACGACTAATAATTATAAATATTATTTTAAAATATCAGATTCTTTAAAATTAAATTATAATTTTCTAAAAGAAATAATATATCTTTTTCAAACTAATAAAATATTTATCTTTTATATAAGTGATATTTATTTAAAAAATACTAATGATTTTACTAATTACTTAGAACTTTTAATTATTTTAACTAATATAATAAAAGAACCAAGTACTTTAGAAGAAGAGGAATATTTTCAAGAATTAGATAATTTAATAACAGATATTTTTATTAATTTAAATAATTATTTAAAAGATGAATTTGATAATAGTTTAGGTTTTATTTATCTATTTGATAAGTTTAATACTAAAAAAATTATTTTAAATTATTTAGTTTTAAAATTAATAGATAAAATATTTTATAATAACTATGAATATGAATTTTCTAATATTTTAACTAAGTATCAAGAAAGTAATTTAAAAATAAATGATTTTTTAATTAAATTTATTAGTAAATATGATTATGATTTAGCTTTTTATATAAGTTGTAATTTAGATTTATTAACACTTTTAAAAGTTGATTTTAAGGTTATGCCTGATTGTAAAATATTAAATTTTAAAAAGTAATAGACTTTACTAATTAAACGTGCTAAAATGGAGTTGTAATTTAAATTTAATAGTACATAATATATAGAGAAAGGATAATATGAGAAAGGTTAAGGTTAAGAGTTTTATTATTTTAATAATAGTTTTATTATTAATTGGCAGTGGTATTTATTTCATTTTTAAACAAGATAAGATAGGTTTTAGTATTAAAAAGGAAATAGGTTATTTAGCAAGTTCTACTAATACAGTTAATTTATATGAATATAAAAAAGAAGATGAGTCGGAAAGTTTAAATAATAGTTTAGAAGTAGTAAGAGGAGAAAAAGTTATATATTATAAAGATTCTAAACTTGTTTATGAAGATAAAAATTATATAAAAATAAAATATAAAGATAAAGATTATTATGTTTTAGAAGAATTACTTGTAAAAAAGTTTGAAGATGTTGTTTTAGAAGATACTTTATATGTTAGAACTTCTTATAATTTATTAAAAGATTTAAATGGTAATTTACTTGATTTAGTAAAAAAAGGTAGTAGTGTTGAAATAATAGGTTTTAATAAATTATTAAGTGATGGTTCTGTTGATTTATATAAGGTTAAAGTAGGAGAAAGTACAGGTTATTTTTATAGTAAATATTTATTGTCTTTTGAAGAAGAAGCTAAGAAAAATTATGATCCTGAAGGTATTAGTAAAATTCATGAAACTAAATTAGATAAATTAGGAGGAGGAAATGGTGGTAGTCTTGATTATTATCCTGTTGAAAAGCCAAATTTTTCTGATAACAAAATGCCAGAACAAGTATATGCTTTATATATAAATGGATCAAAGGGTATAAAAAATAATATTCAAGCTTATATTGATTATGCTAAAACAACCAAGATTAATGCTTTTGTTGTTGATATTAAAGATAACTGTGTTCCAGCTTATAAAAGTAGTGTTTATGAAACATATTCACCTACTAATTATAAATATGCTACTAATAGTATTGAAGATTATAAATATGCAATTAATTTATTAAAAGAAAATGGTTTTTATGTAATTGGTAGAATTACTACTTTTAAAGATGATTATTATGCTCTTGATAATAAAGAAAATGCTATTGGTAAAACGGATGGATCACTTCTTAAACAAGGAGGATCATATTGGCCAACTCCTTATTCAAGAAGAGTTTGGGAGTTTACAATTAATCTTGCTAAAGATGCAGTTAAACTATTTGGTTTTAATGAAATTCAATTTGACTATGTAAGATTTCCTGATCGTATTAGTTCTATTAAAAATATAGATTTTCATAATACTTATGATGAAACTAAAGCCGAAGCTATTCAAAGATTTTTAATGTATGCGACTAATGAATTACATGAAATGAATGTATATGTTTCAGCCGATGTATTTGGTGAATCTTCATGGGGTTATGTTACAGCTTACGGACAATACTGGCCTGCTATATCTAATGTTGTTGATGCAATTAGTGCTATGCCTTATGTTGATCACTTTTCAAAAAATCCTACTTATTGGAATAATCCTTATCAAACAATGTTAAATTGGGGAAGAACTGCAGCTTTAAGACAAACGGAAATTAAAACTCCAGCGGTAGCTCGTACCTGGATTACAGCTTATGACACACCTTACTGGAAACCAACTGTTGTTTATGATGGAGAAAAATTAACCGAACAGATAAAAGGATTGTATGATGCTGGACTTAAGGGTGGCTATATGACTTGGAATAGTGGTTCTAACCTTACTAAATATAAATCACAATTCTCTGCATTTAATAAAATTTATGAATAGATATTGTTTTCAATATCTATTTTTGATACAATTTATTTAGGAGGTAGAAAATATGTATGATGTAATAATAGTAGGAGCAGGTCCGGCAGGATTATTTGCAGCCTACGAACTGGTAGAAAAAAGAAATGATTTAAAAGTTTTATTAATTGATCAAGGTAAACTTGCTGAAAATCGTGTATGTTCTATGAATAAATATGGAACTAAGTGTTTAAATTGCAATCCTTGTCAAATTTTATCAGGTTATGGGGGAGCAGGAACTTTTTCTGATGGTAAATTAAACTATGTTCCAAAACTTGGTAAAAGTGATTTGTATAAATATATGTCTAGTGATGAAGCGGATAAATTACTAATAGATACGGAGAGTATTTTTAATAAATTTGATATGGACAGTGATGTTTATCCAACTAATATGGAAAGTGCTTTAAAAATAAAAAAAGAAGTTGCTAAAACCGGAGCTAAATTATTAATTATTAAACAAAAACATTTAGGAAGTGATAAACTACCAGGTTATATTACTAAATTTACTAATTATTTAAAAGATAAAGGAGTTAGTCTTTTAGAGTCAACAGAAGTAGTTGACATTGTATCAGGTGATAAAGAAACCGTTGTTAAATGCAAAAAAAATAAGAAAAGTTTTGATTATAAAGCTAAATATGTTGTTGTTGCCCCAGGTAGAACTGGAGCTAAATGGATTCAAGAATTAGCTGATAAATATAATATTCCATACTTATCTCAAAGTATTGAAATTGGTGTTAGAGTAGAAGTTAGAAAAGAAATACTTGAAGATAT
>CADBSI010000028.1 GCA_902797275.1 uncultured Erysipelotrichaceae bacterium
AAGTTTTAATACCATTTAAAATGTCATAGAACTAAAACCAAATGATAGAGAAAAAGAACATAAATTAAGTTTTAATACCATTTAAAATGTCATAGAACTAAAACCTCAAATATTTTAGTCCTATAAATTGATGCATAGAAAATCAATTATTTTAAATGGTAATTTTCATAAAATTTCTATAACATTTATGTAATTATTATAACACGAATTCATCTAAATTTGCATCTATAATTAATTTTTTTTCATAATCTAATTTTATTCCATAACTTTGACTATCAACTAAGACTATTTTTATTTCATTATAAATAGCATATTTATAAAATTCTATTAATTCTTCTTGTGATAAATATTGTTTTAAATTTATAAAAAATAATATTTCATTCATTTTTAAAACTTTTTCTAAATCAATTATAAGTAGTAAATTATTTAATAATTCATCTGTTTTATTGATAGATATTTTTAATAATTTAATTATATCTTCTACTGTTATATTATCATTTAAACTAAGTGGTAAATCTATATCACTTAATATTTTAGTAAATGACTTAGCTAATTTTTTAAAATTATTTAATATTTCTTCTTTAATATTATCAGTTAAAGAGTTTATTATATTTTTATTTAAAGCATTTAAATTCTTTTTAGAATTAAGATCAATATCAAAGAAATTAACATATAAATCTACTTTGTTATACATATTAATTTCTTGATTATTATCATCATAGAAGAACACTTCATCCAACTTTTCATCATTTTTAATTTTATATAAATCACTTACTAAGTGATAAAAAGTTTTTTTATTTTCTATTTCTATAACTTGAACATAATCATTTTCTATTTTGATATTATTATCAAAGTAATTAATTTTTAAATTCATAATATAACCAGCCTATCTTCATTATTAATTATTTTGGTATTTACTTCCCCACTTATGAATTCTATTTTAGAATATTGTTTTTCAGTTATTGTTAAAACTTGAATTATTCCTTTTTTAGGAGCTTTCTTTCTTATTCTTTCGATTAATAATTTAGCTTGTTCGGTATTTAAAATAATTTTTGAATATACTGATTCTTGCATCATTAGAAATCCTTCATTTAATAAATATTTTCTAAACATTATGTAATTTTTTCTATCTTTTAAATAAACATTTGGTAAATCAAAAAATACTATTGCCCGCACTACTCTATCCCTCATATACAAAATCCTTATATTCTTTATTATTGTTAAAGATATCAAGAGTATTTTTTACATATAGTCCTATAATATCTTTTAAACTATACTTTTTATTATTAAAAGTATAGGTGTTATTAAAAATGTTTATTATATCTAATTTAAAACTAGAATCTAATTCTTTATCTTTATTATAATAAACAAAACTATCTATTATAATTCTAAAAGGTTCCATTAAATCACAGGCTAAATTATAAGGATTAAATTCATTTTTATGATGTATTCCAAGTTGTGTTAAATAACCATTATTTACTATTTCTTTACTAACCGTTGATAAAAGAATAGCATAACCATAATTCAAAGAAGCATTGATTTTATCATTGTTTCCTCTTACAAAATTCTTACCAAAAAGCGAATTAAAATATACTTTGGCTGCATGCCCTTCTCTATTTGTTTTATCACCTATTGTAACTTCTTTTATATAACTTGTAATTAAATCATGTTGCTTACTTTTAATCTTCTTTAATAATAAGGCTTGGTTTAATATTTTATTTTTAACAATTGCTTGCCAAACTAAATCTTTTTCTTTATTAGTCCATTTTACTTGTTCTAATATCTTTTTACTTGAATTATGTCTAGAATAAAATGGTTGTAATTCTCCATAAGGATTATGTTTATCATCACAAAAAATTATATTTATTTTATTATCAGCAAGCTCTTTTAGTAAGTAAGAAGAAATAGATACAGAAATAGAATCTACTATAATCGTATCTATTTCACTTAGATGAATATATTTTTCATCTATATCTTGTTTTATTACTAAAAATCTGTTTTTGTAACTAATTTTAGCTTGTTTTGTAATTACAACTGTTCTAAAACTCATATTTTTTCTCTTTTAAACCAGTTGGTGATTTATAAATGATAGTGGCATTACTAATAATGCGACCATTTTTTTTACCAAAATAAGAAGAAGCTTTAAAATTTAAAAATTTTAAATTGGCACATTTACTATTACATTTTAATAAGTTAAATAATTCTTTTAAAGTTTTTTCTTTATCTTCAATAGATAAATTTTTAATACTTTCATTATTTAAATAACCTCTTAATTCAGAAATTAAATTATTGTATAACACATATTCTTTCTCAATTTTATTAAGAACATAATTAATAATATCAGTTAATTGATTATCATATAGTAAATCTTCTATTCCTTTTTTTTGGTTATTGAATAGTCTATTTAAACTATTTTTCCAAATTATTTGTTTTTCTCTTTCTATCTTAAATTCTTTGGCATTACAAACCTCTACTGTATCAGTAGCACCTACTAATGAACATATTTGATTATTCCAATTAATTAAAGTATAAAATGGTATTTTATTTTTTAATATTTCTATATCTTTAGTACTATCTAAATTTAATAAATCCTTTATATAATTTAATAAAATATCTTTATTATTTTGAACATTTATATATATTGGAATACCAATTAACTTTTGTTGTTCTTTATTTTTTTTAATATATTTGCAAAGAATTGCATGACTAGGATTTAAACTTGTGTAAGAACCATATAAATCAATATCATTGAATTCTTTTTTCAAAGGTACACCTTTTTTACCTTTTTTATTTTTGGTTTGATTATAAAATTCTCCTGTTTTTATCTCAGTTTTTTTGCTTATTAATATATCATTTCTGTATAAAGTATTTTCTATTGTATTAGTAAAGTCTTCTATATTAAGTACTTCGCCTGTTATTTTATCACTTAACATGAAATCTTGATCAATACTATTTATAACATAACCATATCTTAATTCTTTGTATCTTTTTTCTTCTAATAATTTTTCTATTAAATTTCTAAGTTCTATTTTATCAATTTTGCTTTTTACATATCTTTCTTGATATAAACCAAGTGTTATAGCAAGATATGCATCATGGGCATGATGATAATCATTTAAATCTCTATATTTATATAATTTAAATCTTTCTCTATAACCATGTGAAACATTGGCTTTTAAGTAAATTATTTTGGTATCATCATATAAATTACTAATAATATTAGCAACATGCTTAGTTATTTGTCTAGTTTCTACTAATTGTCTATTGATAAATCCTTCTATATCTTCATTTCTAAAATTAGATCTAATTAAATTATTATATTTTTTATTTGAAATTAATTTTATATCTTTTAAATGTTTCCACCAAGAAATACATTTATCACGATATGGTTTTGGTACAACTAAATTAGCACTTTTTGCTCGGTTTTCTTCTTGTAAAACTAAGGCTTTGTTATCTATTGAATCATCCTTTATTAAAGTTTGAGGTAAGATGTGATCAACATCATATTGTTCTAAGTGATTAATATCAAGAGGTGTCATTGAATACAAGCTTTTTCCTTCTTGTCTAAAATATAATAATAATTTTTCGGTATCTATTTTTTCTCTTTTTAAAAGTTCTTCTTTTATAGCACTATAATTATTAATATTTTTCTTATTATCATCATATAATTTTAATAATTGTTTTCTTCTATCTTCAGTTCTTTGTTTCTTTTCATTGTTTCTAGACATTTCAATTGAAACATAACTTGGTTTATAACCCATATAATTTACTATTTCATCTACTATTTTAAGAGATTGATATATTCCTCTTTTAACAGCAGGAGAAGTTGCTAAATCTTCTACTAAGCTATAATCAAGTTTAACTTCTTCTTGTTTGTTTTCTTTTTTAATCATTTCTTGAAAATTATATTTTTTATCATTTATAATTTGCATGAAATTATCAGTTGTCTCCCACATCAAGTCCATAATAGATTTTTTAATAGTAGTTTCAGGATCAACATAATAAGGTGTTTCTAGAAGTTTTCTAGATAAACCACTCCAACCTTTATAATTTAAACTTAAAATTCTAGTAAATTTATCTTTTAAAGTAGGATATAAAATATTTAATTCTTCTTTTACAATATTTTTATCTTCAAAAACAGTTAAAAGTTCAATTATTTTTTCAGCATCTTCTTCTTTTAAATTGGTATCTATAAATATTCCATTTTCGCCAAAAAAATCTAAGTAAGGTTTCATATTATTAGCAAATTTATTATCAGCTGAATAACCTCTTACATCAATATTAGTTGCATCACAGGTTATATACATAGATAATTCATCACATGTTCTTAAATAATTTTTAAATATACTATCCGTAATAGTTCTTTTATCTTTTAAAAACAATTCTTCATATATTTTATGCTGAAAATCTATATCTAATCTTTTATCATTTATTTTTATTTGTTTTAATTCATTTAATACTTTAAATTTTGAATATAAAATTGAATTAGCAGGTATTTGAAATTCATCTAATAAATAAGTACAATGACCAAGCATTCGATAAATAAAGTTTTTAGCAGATTCATGAATATTTACTACTTCATTAAAGTTAAATGGGGTAATTTTTTCATTTTTATTGTCATTTCTTACCATCCAAGCAAATCTACTATCATTACTACTTGCAAGAGGACCAACATAATATGGTATTCTAAATGTTAATAATTTTATTATTTTATAGGTATTATCATCTAATTTAGTAGTTAAAAAATCATAATATTTTCCTTGTTTATTAATAATAAGTTCTAATTCTTTTTCATTTATTTGATAAGGGTATTTACCATTTCCGGTATCAGTTATTCTAGGTATATAATTACCAAATGATATTCTTTCTTGTATATCATCTACTATATTATTGTTTTCATTATTTTTAATTTCTTCTAAAATATTTGAAATTTCTTTAGTAAATTCATCATAAGAAATATTGTTATTTATATATTTATCATATAAACAAGCATCTTTAATGTTTTCTGTATTAGGTTTTGTTTTAAATACTTTTTTAAAATAATTTCTATATGGTCTTAGTAATTCTTTTAATTCATGTAAATCATGTTTATGAATATCATAATATCTAACCATTAATCTTGAAATACTACAACTTTTTTCATCTTTAAATATCTCTTTTAAAGATAACATATCATATAATTCTTTAAGTAAATAAATTGGTTCAATTAAATCATCTATTCCTTCAACTTCATTTATTTTTTCATCAAATGTTGAACTATCAAATTCTATTTTTATTTCCTTATCTAATTCTATTCCAAAAAGAGTTGCTAAATTAAATTTATAACCTACTAAACTATTTGCAAGTTCTTTACTTGCTTTTTTATTAAAATAGTTATATAAATATTTTTCATATAATTTTTGTCTATCCTTCTTACTTTTTTCACTTAAAATATTAGAAAAAGTATTTAATTCTTCTCTACTTGGAACTTCTTGATAAACAATAATATCGGTTTCTAAATTTAAAAAGCTTTCCATTACTTCAATTAATTTTCCTATTATATCAAGATTATTAATATCAAAGTTATCAATATTATAATTAAAGTTTCCTCGATATTTAATCATATGGTGCATAGCTAAATAAATAAGTCTAATATCCTTCTTTTCATCAATTTCCATCAAGTCTTTTCTTAAATGATAAATAGTTGGATACTTATTATCTAGACAAGTAATTTTACCATTCGTATCTACTATTTTTTCTCTTATTAAATTACTGAATATTTCTTTTTTATCAAAATCTGTTAAATTATATTTTTGATTATTTTTATCTTTATTACTTATATTACTAGTATTTAATTTATTAAAAAAATCTGGATCAACTTTATCTATTTCAGGTTTAAATATTTCTTGAAGTAATTTTATTCTTTCACGTCTTCTTTTGTATCTTCTTTTATTCGATCTGAAACCCCTTGTTGTTTGAGCTGTTTGGGCTTCATCAAATAATCTTACTCCCCATAAAGGAATTTTTTTATTTTTCTTTTTTATGATATTAAAATTATCATCAACTACAGCCCATCCTACTGATGTTGTTCCAATATCAAGTCCTATATTATAGGGCATATTTTCATTTTTTTCATTTTTCATATTGACATACCTCCTACCATGTGTTATATTTTAATTGTCTTAATACCATTTAAGATGTCATAGAGAGTTAAAATAAAGCAAAGCTTAAATGCTTAGTCTAAACATTACACTTTATGTGTAAGGAACAAACTAGTTGTTCCTTTTTTCTTTAAATAAAATTAAAACTTTAAAATATAACTAGCCAAATTCAGTATATCATACTTTCAAATTATTTTAAGTATTAATTGTCTGAATTGTCGTTTTTTGTCCATTTTTGGTAATAATTAGTAAAATAAATTAAATTTCATACAAAAAAGAGCCATTTTTTTACGATTGGCTCTTTTATTATTTTCTTTTTCTTCTTTTGGTATCTTTATAAGATTCTTCAATAGTATCTTCGGGATTATTATAAATGATATTTTCTTTTAATTCTGTTTTTTTCTTTTTATTTTTCTTAATGAAAACATTGTAGTATGTCCAGAATATTCCTATTAATAATGCAAGAGATGCTACAAAGTAAAAAGTTAATTCCCAAGATGTATCATTATAAGTATTAGATACTTCCAACAAATAAAACATATATTACCTACCCTTTTTATTCTTTCCTTTTTTATTTTATTTATACGCCACGAGATTGAATTTCAGCTATTTTTTCAAATACTTCACAGGCGTTATCTTCAGTTATTGCCACATATCCTAATTCTTTTAAAGCTTGTTCCTTGACAGAATTTAATTCTTGGGTTCTTGACAATTTTTCTTCATGTTTTTTATCAATTTCTTGAACAAAACGTTTATGACAATCACTTATTTTACTCTTAGATGCTCCTCCATTATTATATAATGTAAATGCACTAAAAATAATACTTTCAAAATTAAATTGTTGTTCTTGATTAAATAAGAACTCCATAGGATCAGTAAATCCCATTAATTTAGAAATAAAACATAGTAAATATTTTAATTCTTTATTATTTTCCATACTTTGTAAATAATGATATAAATATACATAAGTGTTATATGTATCTTTAGTATGATCATCTCTTAATCTATCTTTTAAAAGAGAAATTATATCAGTTAATACTTCTAATTCTTTACGATTAAATCCTTTTAAATCAATTAAACTATTACCTGATAAAGCTACCTTTACACCTTCGTTTAACTTAGTATCAATTTTGATAATGTATTCTCCATCAATTTCTATATTATCTAAATCTTCTTCTTTCTTAATCTCTAATAATTGCATTAATCTTGTTGCCTTTTCACTAGGCCAATCCTCAATTTTTTCAAGAGCTAAATAGTTATATAACATTTGTCTTGAAACTCCTAAATATTTTGCTAATCTTACTTTTGAAACTCCTATCTCGGATAGTATATTACTTACTTTGCTCATCCTAGTACCTCCTAAAAATATTTTATCATTTTCTCTCAATTTGTCAATCAAAATCAGTAATTTACTTTAAAATGTCAAACAATTTTTAACTTTACTATAATAAGTACCATAATTTGACATTTTCACGTCTTACTTCTTCAATGATTCCTCCTCCAATACAAATATCACCTAGGTATAAAACACAGGCTTGTCCTGGAGTTACAGCTTTAACATTATTGTATTTAACTAGTATTTTATTATTATCTAAATATTCGATTTTAACTGGAATATCTGCTTGACGATAACGAAACTTAGCCGTTAAAGTAGTTGGTCTTAAATCACTTATGAAATTCATATCAGAAACTAAGCAACTATCACTTTTTAAATAATCATTATCACTACCAAAAGCAACATATAAAATATTTTTATCTAAGTTTTTTCCAACAACAAACATTTTATCACTATTACCACCAATATTAAGACCTTTTCTTTGACCGATTGTATAATACATAAGTCCTTCATGCTTACCTACTATTTTATTAGTTTCAATATCAACAACATCACCTGGCATACTTGGTAAATAATTCTTTAAAAAGTTTTGAAAATTACGTTCTCCAATAAAACAAATTCCGGTTGAATCTTTCTTTTTAGCAGTGATTAAATCATATTCTAAAGCTATTTTTCTTACTTCTTCTTTTTTAATATCACCTACCGGGAATAAAACATTTTTAAGTTGTTCTTTTGTTAATTGTGATAAAAAGTAAGTTTGATCTTTATTATCATCAACACCTCTTAATAACTCTCCATCTTTAATTCTTGCATAATGACCTGTTGCTATATAATCAGCACCTAATCTTTTAGCTTCTTTAATAAATAAATCAAATTTAATATATTTATTACACATAATATCAGGATTAGGAGTTCTACCTTTTTTTAGTTCATCTAAAAAATAAGTAAAAACATAATCCCAATACTCTTTAACAAAATCAATTCGATGAAGCGGAATACCCAATTTATCACATACCATTTTAGCATCATTATAATCTTGTTCTTGAGGACATATGTTATTATTTAAATTAGGATTTCCTAGATAATCATTATTAATACTACTATCCCAATTACGCATAAATAAACCTATAACATCATAACCTTGTTTTTTTAAAATAATAGCAGCCACGCTACTATCTACCCCACCTGACATACCTATTACAACTTTTTTCATAATATCACCAACAAATAGATATTATACACTATTTTAAGAGAATTGTAAAAAGTTTCATAACAAAATCTGCTAAAAATGTTTCATAAAGTGTAGTAATTAATAAGATTAAAGCAGATAATCCTAAAATAACTAAATATTTATGCATAAATTCACTTGAATTAAAGTTTTTTTTCAAAAACAAGGCTTTAAATAAGTTAATTGATAACTTAATTCCATAAAAAGATAATAATAAATAAATAATTAAATTAATTAATACATGAGGAAATATATATAAAATAACTCCTATTATTCCGATAAAACCATAAGTAGAAATAATAACTCCAGCTGATAAACCAATAATAAAACTTTTTAAATATAAAATAAAAGGATTTAAAATAATACCTATAATTGATAAACCAAAAATCCAAATAGCTAACATATAAAGATAATTAACTGAAAAATTATTAATAAAATTATTTAAATAATTTATATCTTGATTATTTTTAATACCAAGAAAATATTTTTTTAAAACTTCACTTATTTGTTGATGATCATTATAGCTTAAGATATTAGAAAATATTATTCCCATAATAAAACCTATTAAAATAATTGTTATTAAAAACATATATTTATACTTATTTTTTTTAATTTCTTTTAGTAAAACTATTCTTTTTTCTTTCATCATCTTCACCACTTAATCTTATTAAGGAAAAAGAAAAAAAGTACATTTTTTTGTACTTTTTAAAATAGTCTTAATATATCATTAAAGGTTACATAAATAAGTAAAGCTATTAGTAAGAAAAATCCTATATTATGAATCATATTCTCAGTTTCAGCTTTAATTGGTTTTCCTCTTAGTTTTTCAATTATTATAAATAATATTCTTCCTCCATCAAAGGCTGGGAATGGAATAAGGTTTAAAATACCAACATTTATACTTAGCATAGCTGTTAGAATAAGAACACTATAGAAACCACTATGTCTTGTTGTATCAACAGCTGAATATATACCAACTGGTCCAGATAGTTCTTTTAAGCTAACTCCTCCAGTTATTAATTCTTTTATAGTAATAAATACTTGTCTTGCAATTGAATACCATTTTTTTAAAGCAAAATCAACACTTCTTGTAAAGCCTTTTTCTAATTTATTATTAAATTGAATACCAAAACTATAACCTTTTTCTTCCATTTCCTTACCACTTAAAGGAACAATTTTAAATTTTAATTCTTGGTTATTTCTTAATACTTTAAATTCTGTTTCTTTTCCATTTGCAAGAGTTAAATATAGTTGAACATCATCTAAAGTTTTGGTACTTTTGCCATTTATAGAAATTATTTTATCTCCATCTTTCATACCCATTGTATAAACAGGAGAATTTTCAATTACTTTTGGTATCTTAGTTGAAATATCAGGTGATCCATATATTAATCCTGCAATTAATAAAACTACTAGTCCTAATATAAAGTTATTACCTGCTCCAAAGAACATAACTAAAAATCTTTGCCAAACTGGTTTGGATTGCATTAAGTTTTCTTTTTTAATACTTTTGTCTTCCTCAGACCCTTCTCCTGCTAAAGAAACAAATCCTCCAATTGGTATTAATCTTAAACAATAAATTGTTTCACTTACTTTTTTTCCTTCTTTAATTTTTTTTTCTCTTATTTTTTTAGTTGACCAAATAACTGGTCCCATTCCAATCGAGAACTCATATACATGAATTTTAAACATCTTAGAAAATATAAAATGTCCAAATTCATGAACCAAAACAATAAGACCTAAAATTAATACAAAATATATAATTGATAAAATCATTTTTCCTCCTAAAACATTCCCATGATAAGTATATATGTCATCATAACAAAAATAATACTATCTAATCTATCAATAATACCACCATGACCAGGTATTAAATTACTAAAATCTTTTATACCTTCATATCTTTTAATACTAGATTTAATTAAATCACCTAATTGACCAATTATAGTTAAGAATAAAGTCAAAACTACAACCATAAAGATATTTTTAAAATCTTTAATAATTAAAATATAAAATATACTAGCAGCAATTGTTCCAACAATACTTCCTCCTATACTACCTTCAATAGTTTTATTAGGCGAAATGTTAGGAGCTAATTTATGTTTACCAAATAATTTACCAGTAAAAAGAGCAAAACTATCAGTTGTAATAGTTATTAAAAATAAATAAATTAATGTATTTAAATTCTTATCTCTTAAATATATAAAGTTTTTAAAAGAAATACCAATAAATAAAATAATTCCTATTAAATAAAAAGCATCTTTATAATTATATTTTTCTCTATCATCAATAAAAACTAAAAGTGATAAATTAATTACTAATAAAAGCATTAATAAAGTATTTTCATTACCATTTAATTTTAAAGTATTAAATAAAACTATTATTAAAGTTTCTAAATAAGTAAATATTTTAATTATTAAAGGTAAATTAGGTTTTAATTTTAATAATTCATAAATAGAAGCCATACTTAAAATAGAAATACAAACTGTAAATGGTAAGTTTCCTATTATTAATAGTGGTATAAAGATAATAGCCATTATTATTGCACTTATAATTCTTTTTTTCATAATCCTCCTATATTTGATTATACCATGAATAGAAAAAATAGCAAGAAAAAAAGAGTAAATTTTACTCTTCTACATAAACACTAGCAATTGTTTTATTAGCTTTCTTTTCAAATTTAACAATTCCTGATACTGTTGCAAATAAAGTATCATCTGATCCTCTTTTTACATTTAATCCAGGATGAACTTTTGTTCCTCTTTGACGATAGATAATAGATCCAGCTGTAATATATTCACCATCACTTGCTTTAGCACCTAATCTACGTCCAGCAGAATCACGTCCATTAGTTGAAGAACCTTGTCCTTTTTTATGAGCAAACAATTGAATATTTAATTCTAATTTCATCATTTCCTTGTACCTTCCTTTATCTCTAAATTTTTGGGATAATCTCGACTTAATTTAGTTAATAGTTCTAACATATTATCAATTAACTTTAAAGTGATATTATCAAAACTTTTTATTTCAATTTTTAAGCCTTCTTTAGTATTTTGATAAGTAATTGCTTCACTATTTATAGCTAAAATACCATTAATTGTTGTTATTACAATACTTGATACAGCACTACAAACAATATCTTTACCATAATCATCATACATAGCATGACCAGTAATTGAAATATTTTCTTTGTTTTTTAAAACTTTAATCATTATTAACCAATTTTTTTAATTTCAACTTTAGTATATGGTTGTCTATGACCTTGTTTTTTTCTTGTTGAAGTGGTATTAGGTTTGTATTTAAAAATTTTGATTTTAGAACCTTTACCATGTTTTAAAATTTCACCTTCAACAGTTGCTCCTTTAATAGTAGGATTTCCTAAAGTACTACCTAACATTAAAACTTCATCAAATATTACTTTATCTCCTACATTACCATCTAATTTTTCAATATAGATGACATTTCCTTCTTCAACGTAGTATTGTTTACCACCAGTTTTAATAACTGCTTTCATATTTCCTCCTTTTATTACTAGACTCGCTTTTAAGGTACATAACGTTTTTAACCTTTTCAATGCGGTTTGAGCTAGAGGCATCAAACATTTAAGATTTTACCATAAAATAAGCGTTAAGTCAAACATTTTTTTCTAAATTATTCCCATTCTATCGTTGCAGGTGGCTTGGATGTTATATCATATACTATACGATTTATAAATGGAACTTCATTTACTATTCTTTTTGAGATTGTTTCTAAAACATCATATGGTATTTTTAAAAATTTAGCTGTCATGAAATCAGTTGTTTCAACAGCTCTTAAAGCAAGTAAATAATCATAAGTTCTGAAATCTCCCATAACCCCTACCGATTTAATATTAGTTAAAACAGCAAAGTATTGATTAGCTACTTTATCAAGACCATTTTTTCTAAATTCTTCTCTTAAGATATAATCAGCATCTTGAAGAATTTTAATTTTCTCTTCAGTGATATCACCAATTATACGAATAGCAAGTCCTGGTCCTGGAAAAGGTTGACGATAAACAAGATTTTCTTTTAAGCCAAGGCTTAAGCCTAAAAGTCTTACTTCATCTTTAAATAAATCACGAAGTGGTTCAATTATTTCTTTAAAGTCAACATGATCTGGTAAACCACCAACATTATGATGACTTTTAATAACTTTTCCTTTGGTACCTGATTCAATTACATCAGGATAAATTGTTCCTTGAACTAAGTAATCAACTGTACCTAATTTTTTAGCTTCTTTTTCAAATACGCGAATGAATTCTTCTCCGATTATTTTCCTTTTAGTTTCAGGATCAGATACTCCTTTTAATTTTTCTAAAAATAAATTCTTAGCATCTACTTTAATAAAGTTTAAATCACCTCGATTACCAAATACTTCTTCAACTTCTAAAGCCTCATTTTTACGAAGCAGGCCATGGTCAACAAAAATACAGGTTAAATTAGAACCCACAGCTTTACTTAAAAGCATTGCGGCAACACTACTATCTACGCCACCTGAAAGGGCACATAAAACTTTTTTATTACCTATTTTATTCTTTAATTCCTTAATTTTTTGTTCCATGAAATAATCCATTTTCCAAGTTTTAGAACATTTACAAATAAGAGTTATAAAGTTATCAATTATTTTATTGCCATTATTAGTTAAAGTAACCTCTGGGTGAAATTGAACACCATATAAGTTTTTATCAAGATTAGCAATTCCTGCGTATAAACAGTTTTTGGTACTAGCAATTTTTTTAAAACCCTCTGGTAATTTATTAACATAATCACTATGACTCATCAAACATATGTTTTGTTTTTCGAGATTTTCAAATAAAGGATTAGCTTCTAAATCTACTAAAATTTCCCCAAATTCTTTAACAGATGCATTTAATACTTCTCCCCCTAACATATAAGACATTAATTGCATACCATAACATATTCCAAGAACAGGAATACCTAAATTAAATATTTCTTTATCACATTTAGGAGCATCGTTTTGGTAAACACTATTTGGTCCTCCTGTTAAAATTATTCCTTTAGGATTTATTTTTTTAACCTCATCAAGGGTGATAGTATAGGGTTTAACAAGAGAATAAACATTATTTTCTCTAACTCTTCTTGCAATTAATTGGTTATATTGACCACCAAAGTCAATTATTAATATTGTATCCATTATTCGTGATCCTTTGCTATTACATCGTGATATGATCCTTCTCTAATACTCACATTAGAAACAAAAGTAAGAGTAGCATTTTCTTGTAATTTTTTAATAGTAGTTGCTCCACAATTACACATAGTTGATTTGATTTTTTCAATGGTTACATTTAAGTTTTCTTTTAAAGAACCAGCATATGGAATATAAGAGTCTACTCCCTCTTCAAAAGTTAATTTAGTTTTATTGCCACCTAAATCATATCTTTGCCAATTTCTAGCTCGATTAGAACCTTCACCCCAATATTCTTTATAAAATGAACCATTTCTTTTAACTATTTTAGTTGGACTTTCATCAAAACGAGCAAAGTATCTACCCATCATAACAAAATCTGCTCCCATCGCAAGAGCAAGGGTTATATGATAATCATGAACTATTCCTCCATCAGAACAAATTGGAATATACTTACCAGTTCTTGCAAAATATTCATCCCTAGCACTAGCAACTTCAATTAAACTACTTGCTTGACCTCTTCCTATTCCTTTGGTTTCACGAGTTATACAAATAGATCCTCCCCCAACACCAACTTTAATGAAATCAGCTCCAGCATCTGCAAGGTAATAAAATCCTTCTTTACTAACAACATTACCTGCACCAATTTTAACACTTTCACCATAATTTTCACGAACAAAATCAATAGTTTCTTTTTGCCAAATTGAATAACCATCGCTAGAATCAATACAAAGTACATCAACTCCAGCCTCAATTAAAGCTGGTATTCTTTCTTTATAGTCTCTTGTATTAATTCCAGCTCCAACAATGTATCTTTTTTCTTCATCTAGTAAAGAATTAACATTATTTTTTCTTTCATCATAATCTTTTCTGAATACTAAGTATTTTAAATTATCTAATTTATCAAGAATTGGTAAACAACTAATTTTATTTTCCCAAATCATATCATTAGCTTCTTTTAAAGTAATTCCTTCATAAGCATAAACTAAATCTTCTTTTTTAGTCATGAATTTTTCAATAGATTCATCTAAATTATCACGTGATAAACGATAATCTTTATCAGTAACAAGACCTAAAAATTTTCCAGAAGATTCTCCATTTTCAGTTATCATAACAGTTGAATGACCGGTTTTTTCAACAAGAGATACAACATCTTTTAAAGTTGCAGTTGGAGTGATATTAGAATCACTTACAACAAAACCAGCCTTATTCTTTTTAACATTTAAAACCATTCTTGCTTGATCCTCTATACTTTGAGATCCATAAATAAAGGAAACTCCCCCTTCTCTTGCAAGTGCAATTGCCATGGTATCATTAGAAACAGATTGCATAATAGCAGATACAACAGGTACATTTAAACTAATTGCAGGTTCTTCTTCTTTCATAAAAGCCACAAGTGGTGTTTTTAAACTCACATTTTCAGGAATACACTCCTTAGTAGTTAAATTAGGTAATAACAAAAACTCACTAAAAGTTCTTGATATATCCGGTAATATTTTACACATATATCCTCCATTTAAAATATTTACAAGTATTATAACTTGAAATAAAGGAAATAGCAACCTTTTTTAAGTAAATTAAAAAAATTTAAGAATTAATTTTTTTAGCAAATAAAAACAAAAAAAAGAAACTATATATTAGTTTCTAATTATCATTACTTTTTCCAAATATTTGAATTAATCTTATAAATAAGTTAAGGAAATCTAAATATAAATCAAGAGCTCCTATTATAGCAAGTTTATCTTCATCAACCATTCCTTCTAATCTTTTTACTTTGTTTATATCATAAGCTATATAACCAATAAAGATTATAATACCAAGAATAATTAAGACTAAATCAAATGATTCGCTTTTAAAAATTAGATTTAATAAAGATGCAAGAATTATTCCAAGTAATCCCATAAATAAAATAGAACCTAATTTAGTTAAATCTGTTTTAGTAAAATAACCAATTAAAGCAAATACTAAGAATAAAACAGCTGTTATTAAGAAGACAAACATAATAGATGACATCTTAAATAAAACAAATATAGAAGAAAAAGTTAAACCAGTTATAAATGAATATAATAAAAATCCAAATATAGCACCATTTTTACTCATTTTCATTATTCTAGCTGATAAAACAACAACTGTTATAAGTTCAGCAATAAATATTACCCAATATAATTTAGTTGCAAAAATATTATAAAGCATATTAGGATTAGTTGAAACATAATAACCAGTTAAAAATGTTATCATAAGTCCAACAAACATCCACATAAACATTTTAGAATATAAATTATTTTTCATTTTTCACCTCACTATCAATATAACTATATCACATTTTTTTATTTTTATAAATAGAAAATATAATCATTTCAATAACTATTAACAAAGAAGACGGAAGAATAGTACTTAAATATAAAGATAAATCAAATAAAATAAATTGAGAAAATAATATTTTAAATATTAAATAATAAATACTTCTTAAAATTATATTAAAAAGTAAAACTATACTTAAAGAATATAATATCTTTTTTCTTCTTTTGATTCTTAAACTAACAAATTCAAAAGAAGTATCCATTTCATATATTAAATAAGCTAATCCTATATAGATAATAAGGAAAAATTGAAATAAATTTAATAAAACAACTATAAAATCTTTATCTTTAAAATTAAAAATTATTAATAATTTAGTTATGTCATCAAATGTTTTAAAAGAATTAGATATTTTTATAATTAAATATATTATTAATAATAATATAAATAAAATTAACCATTTTAATACTCTTTCTTTTAAAAATTTAAAATATTTTAATACTTCATATTTCATAATTCTTTTTTCTTTCTATAAAATAATTAGCAATATTAATTAAAATTATTAAAATAATAATTTGTAAAATACTACCTGATATTTCTAAATAATAATTACTATATTTTATTTCTTTAAAATAATCTGTTATTAATATAGGTATTTGTAATATTTCTTTTATATTGTTAGATGAATAAGTAAAATTTAAAAAAACAAGGAAAAAAGAAAGAATAACTCCTCCTATTTTAGGAAATAAGATTTGTAATAAATATACTAATTTTATTAACAAATATATTAAAATATAAAGCCTTGCTATATAAAATATTAAGTAAATAATAATAGGCAAACTATATATATTATCTTGTATTATTAAAAAATTCATCTTACATCTTATAGTAGTAAAAATACTTGTTAAAATAATACTTAAAGTAATTAAAAAGAAAATATATATTTTTATTATTTTAAAGTTTTTTTCTAAAAATACATTATAATTTTTATTTCTAAGTATTATAAAATAATTATTATTATCTTCATAAATTGAAACAGTAATTATTAGAATACTTAATATTAAGGAAGTTATATATACTGGATTTGTAATAATAGTTTTTAAAACAAGAAAAAAGTTTAAATTAGGAAAATACATAAAAGAAAGTAATAAAGTAGTTATAAATAAAATTATAATACTTATCAATAAAACTTTTTGGTTAGTTATTAGTAAAATATTTTCTAATTTAGATATTTTCTGTTTCATGGGTTATCTCTTTTACTTTTTTATCATCAAATAAATAAATAAAATCACAAAGTTCTTGTAAATCTTCTTTTATATGACTAGATAATATAATAGTTTTACCTTGTTTTTTTAAAGATTTTAGATATTCTTTAATCTTTTTAACAGAAAACTCTTCTATACCATTGAATGGTTCATCTAAAATGATAACTTCTGGTTGTTCCATAATAGCTTGAGCAATACCTAATTTTTGTTTCATTCCAAGTGAATATTTGGCATATTTTTTATCTTTTTCTTCGGTTAAATTAACTATTTCTAGTGATTTTAAAATTTCATCATTACTTATTTTATTTTGAATATTAGCTAATAATTTTAAATTTTCATAGCCAGATAAATTATTAAAGAAATTAGGTTTTTCTATTAACGCTCCTACTCCATGTGGAAATTCTTTTTGAAAATTAATTTCTTTTGAATTATAAAGAATTGTACCAGCATCTTTTGCATATAAACCTGTAATTATTTTTAAAAATACACTTTTGCCAGAACCATTTCTTCCGGCAAGACCATATATTTTTCCTTCTGAAAAAGTAATACTAACATTATCTAAAATTTGATTTTCTTTAAATGATTTGCTAAGATTTTTTACTTCTATTTTCATATTCCTCCTAATTATTTTTTTCACAATCTATAACTAATTGTTCTTTGTTTTTATATCTTAAATAAACTATAATACTTGTAATGATAAAACAAGAAAAACTGAATAATAAAGTTATTGGTATACTAGCATTAGCTAAATTAAAAGTAAATCCATTTAATATATTAAACACTAATCCTATACTTGAATTAATTATTTTATTAAAAATAATACCATTAACTACTACTTCTAAAAATAATTGTATGGCTATTAGTAATAAAAACGATTCTATAACTAGTAAGAAATAATTATGCTGTTTTCTCATAACAATTAAAGTTAAATTTAAATAAAAAGCTGAAAAAAACAAAATATTTATAATATAAGCTACAACATAAAAAACTGGACCAGTTTTTAGATCACCAAATACTAAAAGTGAATTTAGAACTATTTTAGTATCAAAACTAGAATTAAGAGAACATATTAGAAAAATTAAGAGCATAAAAAGTGGAAACATAAAAACATATCGATACATTTTTTTAAATACTTTTTTTAAAAAAGTAAAATATCTTTCTCTTTTTAGCATTAATAAAGCTATTTTGCTTTTAAAAATTGTATTAACTTCATAACTAGAAATAATAATCAAAATTAAAGGACAAAGTATAGCTAGATTACGAATATTTTCTGTTTGAACTTCCGAAAATTTTATATAAAAATTTTTACGAGTATTTATCTCTTCTCCATTTATTATTTTATCACAAGTTGCTTTAGCTTCTCCTTGATAGTGATCGTAATTTTTAAGACAATTATTTTTTAAATTAACCAAACCTTTATCTTCCATTGCTATTCTTTCATTTATTCCTGAATTAATTGAAAACAATGTAATTATTCCCCAACATAAACAAATTATAAATAAGAAATTCTTTTTAATAAACTTCATTAGACCTCCAAAATTTAAAAGAGATTGTTATTTTTCTATGGTGTTGTATTTATATACCAAGTACCATAATGATAAGTTGTTAATAAGGTATAATCAACTCTCATTTGTTCTAATTGCCAATTATCAGCATCAGTCGTTATCGTTGTAAAGTTTGATGTTTTTCCCATTTTTAAAGCTAGCCAAGACTAAATTATAAGCCAAAAATAAACTTAAAACTAATAAAAGTAATAAACATTTTACAAAACAATCTCTCTTACATAAGATACACTATAATATATTATTCTATCATTTTTAAATTAAAAATGTATTTTTTTCCCTTAAACGTTATTTTTTTACTATTTTCTCTAAATATAAGACCTTTTTGTTTAAAATTTTTCAGTTTTCGACTTTTTTTTAACGTTTCACGAACATTTTAATAATTTTAAGAGAAAATATGCTACTCGCCTAGCATATTTAAAATATCATCTTCTCTTAATATAGTAATTCCTAGTTTTAAAGCCTTATCATATTTACTACCAGGATTTTCTCCAAGAATTAAATAATCGGTTTTTTTACTAACTGAATCTATTACTTTTCCTCCATTAGTAATAATTTTATCTTTTAATTCATCTCTTTTAATATTAAGAGTTCCGGTTATAACAAAACTTTTATCTTTTATTTTCTCATTTTCTTTTACTTCTCCTAAATAAGTCATGTTAAGTCCTAAGTCTTTTAATTCCTGAATTAATTTTATATTTTTTTCATCATGAAAATAATTATAAACACTTGTAGCTATTTCTTCTCCAATATCAGGAATATCATTTAAAGTTTCATATGTTGCCTCTTTTAAAGCAGTAATATTTAAAAATTTTCTTGCTAAAATCATAGCTGTTTTCATACCTACATGACGTATTCCTAAAGCAAATAAAAGTTTTTCTAAAGATTTTTCTTTACTTGTTTTAATTTCATCTAAAAGATTTTGAATACTTTTTTCTCCATAGCCTTCTAAAATCATTAGTTCATCTCTATATTTTTCTAAATGATAAAAATCAGGAATAGTTTTGATAAAACCTAAGTTATACATATCTTCAATTATTCTTTCTCCCATACCACTTATATCCATAGCAGGACGAGAGGCAAAATGAATAAGAGATTCTATGTGTCTAGCATCACATAAAGGATTAACACAGTAATAATTACTATCTTTTTTAACTAAAGGTGATGAACAAATAGGACATGTATCAATCATTTTAAAAGGAATTTCTGAACCATCTCTTCTTTCTTTTTTTACTTGTAAAACTTTAGGAATAACATCTCCAGCTTTAATAATTTGGACATAATCACCAATTCTAATATCTAATTCTTTACAATAATCTTCATTATGCAAAGTTGCTTTAGAAATAGTTGAACCCATAACATTAACTGGTTCTAAAATAGCATTAGGAGTTATTTGACCAGTTCTTCCTACTGTAAAAATAATATCTTTTAATTTAGTTATTACTTCTTCAGGAGGAAATTTATAAGCTGTTGCCCATTTCGGGTATTTAATGGTACTTCCTAGCATCATTTGTTCAGAAATACTATTTAATTTAATAACTACCCCATCTATATCATAAGCTAAATTTGGTCTTTCTAAAGTTTTTTCATTTATATATTCAAGAATTCCTGAAATACCATTTACCAAACGATTATTAGGGTTAGTTGGAAAACCTAATTTTTTCATAAAAGCTAAAGCTTCAAAATGGGTAGTAAGACCATAATCAAGAGGATTTGGTAAATGATAAATAAAGGCATCTAAATTTCTTTTAGCTGTTATTTTACTATCTAATTGTCTAATTGAGCCACTTGCTAAATTTCTAGCATTTTTAAATGGTTCTAATCCTTCTTTAATTCTTTCTTCATTTAATTTTTTCAAAGTAGCTTTACTAACATAAATTTCTCCTCGAACCTCAATATCAATTGGTTTTGTTAAAATTTTTGGAATACTTTTAATTGTTTTAGCATTTTCAGTTATATTCTCGCCTATTATACCATTACCCCTGGTTGCTGCATATAAAAGTTTTCCTTTTACATATTTTAAAGAAACTGACAAGCCATCAATTTTAAGTTCACATACATACCTAGGATTAGTTATATTTTCTTTTCTAATTCGATTATCAAAAGCAATAATATCAGCTTCTGTAAAAACATTTGATAAAGATAAAAGAGGTATTTCATGTTTAATCTTAGAAAATCCTTCATTTATTTTATCTCCTACTCTTCTAGTTGGAGAATTAGGTAAAATATTATCAGGATACATACTTTCTAATTTCATTAATTCTTGCATTAATCTATCATATTCACTATCCGATACACTTGGATTATCTAAAGTATAATATTCATAACTTAATTTATTTAATATTTCAACTAATTCTTGCATTCTCTCTAAGTTATTTTTCATAAATCTTGCCTTCCAATTCCTTAATAGATGTAAAATCGCTAGAAAATGTCATTGATAAACTATTTGTTGAAGTATTTAAATTATCTAAACTATTAAAAGGACCATAAATACTTGTATCAACATAATAAATCATATAATATTTTCCATTATCAAGTTTTAAACAAACAACATCACTATTATATTTAAAAGATGTAATTGTATAATCTAAATCATTTATATTTATTTTTTCATTATTCTTAGTTAATATTACCTTGTTATTATAACTACTTTGAATTTTATAATCATCATAAAGCTCATAATACCAATTTCTACTAGTACAACCAGTTATTAGAAAAAAAGAAAGTAAAAATACAACAAGAGCTATCTTACTTCCATAAGTCATTTGGGTATTCTCCTTTTTCAATTAATTTCTTAATTTCATTAACAACAAAGTCTTTATCTTCTTTATAAGTAACACCTAACCATTTATCACTAGAATCTAATACATATACTTTTTTATCTTCATTTATTTCTTTAAAAACAACATCAGGAATTAAATACTCACATTTATCTAAATTATTCTCGTTTTCAATAAAGAAATCTTTAAGACCATTTTCAAGGGTTTTAAACATTGTATTTGTAAAACCAAAGAAATTCATTGAAACTAAATCATTACCCTTAACTTCAAAACTATCTCGCCCGTCTAGAGGAGTTGCTATTATTTTATCATCAACTTTTTCAATACTAGACTCAATTATATTAGTTAAATAATGATTTTCTTCTTCACATACTCCTCTTTTAACACTTCCATTTTCAGTCATAGTGTTTTCAACCTTGAAAGCTACCATTGAAAAGCAATTAGGATCATTTGAATTATCAAAGAACTCTTTTATTTTTAAATAAGCTTCTCTACCATAAAAATCATCTGAGTTAATCATAACAAAATTAGAATCTACATATTTTTTACAAGCAAGAATTGCATGAGCTGTTCCCCAAGGTTTAGTTCTAGTAGTTGGTATTTTAACAAAACTTGGAACATCTTCTAATTTTTGAAAAGCATACTCAACTTTTATTTTCCCTTCAATTCTTTTTCCAACTGTTTCTCTAAATATTTCATACATTTCTTCTTTAATAATAAAGACAACTTTGGAAAAACCAGCTCTTATTGCATCATAGATTGAATAATCAATGATGAACTCACCATTTGGTCCAACTGGTTCAATTTGTTTTAACCCTCCAAATCTTGAACCCATACCAGCAGCAAGTATTACTAATGTTAAATCTTTTTTCATAAAATCACACCTTTCTTAAACTTTTATGACTATAAATCAATGTTTTAATTCCATATGGTAATTTAAAGGCTATTTTAAGTAAAGTTTTCTTAGGATCTTTTTCATTTAAAATAATATTAGTAATTGTTCCCATACCAAATACTTCATGATAAACTAAGTCTCCTACTTTATAGTTCATTTCATCGTCACCATATTTACTTTTAACATCAATTTTTTCACTACTATCATTATAATCTATTTTTTTATTTTTTTCATCATATTTAACAACTTTTGACTCATTTTCTAATAAATTAGCATCTATTTCATTAATAAACCTGGAAATTGGATAAACTTGTTCTGATCCATACATTAAACGCATTCTGGCATTTGATAAATATAATTTTTTCTTGCATCTTGTAATTGCAACATAACAAAGTCTTCTTTCTTCTTCTAGTTCTTCTTCACTAAACATAGAGTTTTGATGAGGAAATAATCCTTCTTCTAAACCAACTACAAAAACATAATCAAATTCAAGTCCTTTAACAGCATGAATAGTCATTAAACTAACAGCATTATTATCTTCTTTAAAATCATTATTATCAGTTATCAAACTAACATTAAGCAAGAAATCATCTAAAGAAACAACTCCCATTTCATCTTCAAAGGACTTAGCAACTGATTTAAATTCTTCTAAGTTTTCAAGACGAATATCAGCTTCTAAAGTTTTTTCATCTACTAATTCTTTTCTTAAACCTGATTTATCTAAAACTAAATCTATAAATTCAACTAAAGACATGGTATCTTTTATACTTTTTAATTCTTCAATCATATTTTTAAATACTAATTCTTTCCCTGAATCAATAGCATCATATAAACTTACATTAAATAAATAAGATTTATCATATAAATTACTAATAGTTTTAGTACCTATTCCTCTTCTTGGAACATTAATAATTCTTTCTAAACTAACATTGTCATTACTATTACAAATAAGTCTTAAATAAGCAAGTAAATTCTTTATTTCCATCCTGCTATAGAAATTAAGACCTCCTACTATTTTATAAGGAATACCTGCTTTCATTAATCCATCTTCAAATACCCGAGACTGAGCATTTGTACGATATAAAATAACTATATCACTTAAAGATACTAAATTATCTTTTAATTCTTTTATTTTATTAACAACATATTTTACTTCATCAAGACCACTATTAGCTCGGTAATAAGTAATCTTATCACCTATTCCTAAATTAGAATATAAATTTTTAGATTTTCGATTTTTATTATTTTTAATAACTGAATTAGCAGCATCTAAAATAGTTTTAGAACTACGATAATTCTCTTCTAACTTAATAACTAAAGCATTTTTATAATCAGATTCAAAATTTAAAATATTTTTATAATTTGCACCCCTAAAACCATAAATAGCTTGATCAGCATCACCAACACAACAAATATTTTTATATTTACTAGCTAACAATTTTGTTAATTTATATTGAGCTTCATTAGTATCTTGATACTCATCTATTAAAATATATTTATATCTTTCTTGATACATTAATAAAAGATCTTTTCTTTGTTCAAATAACTTAATTGGTAAAATTAATAAATCATCAAAATCAAGAGAATTATTTTTAATAAGTTCACTTTCATATTTTTTATACACCTCAAGTACTACTTTTTCAAACTCAGTTAAAGAAAAACTACTATATTTCTTACTATCTATAAGATCATTTTTAAGTTTACTAATTTGACTACGAATAGCTCGAGGATTAAATTTCTCAGGATCAAGATTTTTATCTTTTAAGATTTTCTTAATAATTGTTAAAGTATCATCAGCATCAAAGATAACAAAATTCTTATCATAACCTAAATATTCATAATTTTCTTTAACTATTTTAAGACCAAAACTATGAAAAGTTGATATTTGCATAAATTTAGATGAAAAACCAACTAATTTAGATATTCTTTCTTTCATCTCACCAGCTGCTTTATTAGTAAAAGTAATAGCTAAGATATTATCAGGAGAAACACCTAAACTAATTAAATAAGCAATACGAGTTGTAAGTACTTTTGTTTTCCCTGATCCTGCTCCAGCTAGAACTAATAAAGGTCCATCTATATGTTTAACAGCTTCAATTTGTTCTTTGTTTAAATTTTCTAATATGTCCATAATTACCTCTAAAGCAATTATACTATAAACAAGAAAAAAAAGGAACAACTTTTGTTCCTAAATTAATCTTTTAAGGCTATTGTAAATGGATTACTTTTAGTACCTGTTCCTCCTGTTATAACGATATTAGATTTTAGATTAATAGATGGGCGAGCAGCAAAGCCATTAAGCGGATGGTATTTGTATTCGCCGCTATCGCTGCTGTAAACGTTCCAAACAGTAGAAGAGCTACAAGGTGTTATTAGCCACATAGAACTTGAACTATTATAACCATTTCCTTGTTGACTTGCAAACATTTCTCCGTATCTTGGTAGTCCTACATAACCAGTATTCCAAATACTTGTTGTTTTAACGCAATCT
>CADBSI010000029.1 GCA_902797275.1 uncultured Erysipelotrichaceae bacterium
ATTTAGGAACAACAGAATCAGAAAATAGAGTAGGAGAAGAATTATTTAAAACAATTATATATGTACCATATGAAGATTAGGCAGTTATTACTGCTTTTTCTTTACAAAATGTAAAGTATTGTTTATAATATTGATATTCTAAAAATTATATTGCGAATTTCTGTTCGCTATGGTATAATTATATTCGAGGTGTAAAAATGGACAAAATAATTATTAAAGGAGCTAGAGAAAATAATCTTAATAATATAGATTTAGAATTACCTAAAGATAAACTAATAGTAATGACAGGAGTATCTGGATCAGGTAAAAGTAGTTTAGCATTTGATACTATATATGCTGAAGGAGAAAGAAGGTATGTTGAAAGTTTATCAGCTTATGCTAGACAATTTTTAGGTGGATCTGAAAAACCAGATGTTGATAGTATAGAAGGATTATCTCCAAGTATTTCAATTGATCAAAAAACAACTAGTAAAAATCCTCGATCAACAGTTGGAACAGTAACGGAAATATATGATTATTTAAGATTATTATTTGCAAGAATAGGTACTCCTTATTGTCCAAATCATCATATTTCAATTACTAGTCAAAGTATAGAAGAAATAGTAAATAAAATTGAAAGTTTTGGTGAAGGAACTAAATTAATGATTTTATCACCTGTTGTTGATATGGAAAAAGGTACTCATAAAGATATATTAGATGATCTTAGAAAATCAGGTTATGTAAGAGTTAGAGTTAATGATGAAATGTTAGATTTATCAGATGATATTAATCTTGAAAAAAATACTAAAAGTAAAATTGATGTTGTTGTTGATAGAATAGTTATTAAAAGTGGAATTAGAAGTCGTTTGTATGAAAGTGTTGAAGCAGCTTGTAATCTAGCAAATGGGAAAGTTTTAATTGATATAGTAGGTGGAGAAGAAATATTATTTTCAACTACTTATGCTTGTCCTAAATGTAATTATTCAATTGCTAAACCAGAACCAAGAATGTTTTCATTTAATGCTCCTTATGGGGCTTGTCCAGAATGTAAAGGCCTTGGAGTTAAATTAAAAATAGATGTTGATTTAGTAATACCAGACGATACTTTAAGTTTAAATCAAGGTTGTATTAAAACTTTAAATGATGATCAAGACTCAATTGAATATAAAAAGTTAAAAGCAGTTTGTGATTTTTATAAAATAGATATGGATAAATCATTTAAAAAATTAAAGAAAACGGAAAGAGACATTGTTTTGTATGGTTCACCTGATATATTATCATTTAATATTACTAGTAAATCAGGAAATATTACTAAAAATCATGATTACTATGAAGGTGTTATTAATAACTTAGAAAGAAGATACATGGAAACATCAAGTGAATGGATTAGAGATTGGTTAGAACAATACATGATAGAACTTCCATGTGAAGTATGTCATGAGGCAAGACTAAGTGAAAGTGTTTTAAATATTTTGATTAATGAAAAAAATATCTATGAAATAACTTGTATGTCAATTAAAGAATGTTTAGTTTGGTTTGATAATTTAAAATTAACCGAGGCTGAGGCTAAAATAAGTGAATTAATAGTTAAAGAAATTAAAAATAGATTAACTTTCTTAAAAAATGTTGGTCTTGAATATTTAACTTTAGCAAGATCAGCAGGAACCTTGTCTGGTGGAGAAGCTCAAAGAATTAGACTTGCAACTCAAATAGGATCTAGATTAACCGGAGTATTGTATGTTCTTGATGAACCAAGTATTGGTCTTCATCAAAAAGATAATGAAAAGTTAATTAAATCTCTTCTTGATATGCGAGATTTAGGTAATACTTTAATAGTTGTTGAACATGATACAGATACCATGCTTGCCAGTGATTATTTAGTTGATATTGGTCCTGGGGCTGGAGAAGAAGGTGGTTATGTTGTTGCTGCCGGAACACCACAAGAGGTTATGCAAAACGAAAATAGTATTACCGGACGCTATTTAAGTGGTAAAGAATGTATTGAAGTACCAAAAATAAGAAGAAAAGGTAATGGTAAGACTATTGAAATAAAAGAAGCAAGTGAGAATAACTTAAAAGATATAAATGTTAAAATACCTCTTGGTGTATTTAACTGTATAACTGGAGTATCAGGCTCTGGTAAGAGTAGTTTAGTCATGGAAATACTTGCTAAGTCATGTATGAATTATATTTATAAATCAAAGATTAAACCTGGTAAATGTAAAAAAATAGTTGGTCTTGATAATTTAGATAAGGTAGTAATTATTACTCAAAATCCAATAGGAAGAACTCCAAGATCAAATCCAGCAACTTATACAGGGGTATTTGATGATATAAGAGATTTATTTACAACTACCAAAGAAGCTAAAATGTTAGGTTATGGTAAAAATAGATTTTCCTTTAATGTTAAAGGTGGAAGATGTGAAGCATGTATGGGAGATGGTGTTAAAAGAATTTCAATGCATTTCTTGCCTGACGTGTATATTCCATGTGAAGTATGCCATGGTAGTAGATACAATAGTGAGACTTTAACTATAAAATATAAAGACAAAAATATAGCAGATGTTTTAAATATGCGAGTAAGTGAAGCTTTATCATTTTTTGATAATGTTCCTAAAATTAAAAGCAAATTACAAGTATTGGAAGATGTAGGACTTGGCTATGTTAAACTAGGTCAAAGTGCAACAACTTTATCAGGTGGAGAAGCAGGTCGAGTTAAGTTATCTAAAGAATTACAAAAGAAAGCAACAGGTAAAACTTTATTTATTCTAGATGAACCAACAACTGGTTTACATTCAGCTGATATTAAAAGACTTCTTGGTATTTTAAATAGAATAGTTGATAACGGAGATACAGTTTTAGTAATTGAACATAATCTTGATGTAATTAAATCAGCTGATTATATAATTGATTTAGGACCAGATGGTGGTACTAATGGAGGAACTGTTGTTGCAACAGGAACTCCAGAACAAATTGCTAAAGTAAAAGAAAGTTATACCGGAGAATTCTTGAAGAAAATATTATAAATATTTAACTAGTAAAATTAATAGATATTAATCATACAAATATCTATTTTTTTTAATTATATAGTTTTTAATTTTATCAATATTTACTTTTTAATTGTAATTTCTTCAAAAAAAATATATACTTATATAGGTGGTTATATGAATCGTGTTGCACTTGATTTAGGTTTTATTAAAATATATTGGTATTCTATCACTATGCTTTTAGGCGTAGTTTTAGGAGGAAGTATTACTTATTTAGAACTTAAAAGATTAAAACTTGATAAGGAATATTTTTTTAATATGTTATTTTATGTAATAATTTTTGGCTTTTTAGGAGCAAGGCTTTACTATGTTTTATTTAATCTTGATTATTATCTAGCAAATCCAACTGAAATACTTGCTATTTGGAATGGAGGACTTGCTATTCATGGAGGAATAATAGGAGGAGTTATAACTATACTTGTATATAGTAAAAAACATAATAAAAAGATAAATGAAATAATAAAATATATGGATATTTGTACTTTTGGTTTAATTCTTGGTCAAATAATCGGTAGATGGGGTAATTTCTTTAACAGTGAAGCTCATGGAGGAGAAACTACCAGACTTTTCTTAGAAAAAATTCATATACCTTCATTTATAATAAATGGTATGTATATAAATGGAATATATTATCATCCAACATTTTTCTATGAATCTATTTTAAATTTAATAGGTTTAATTATTCTTTTACTAGTAAGAAAAAATAAAAATTTAAAAAATGGTATGATCTTAGCAATTTATCTTATTTGGTATTCAATTGTTAGATTTTTTATAGAAGCTTTAAGAACTGATAGTTTAATGTTAGGTACTCTTAAAATGGCTCAAGTAATATCAATTATCTTATTTATTGTAGGAATTATTATTTTTATTATCTCTTTAAAGAAAGGAAATTATTATAATGAAAGAAAAAACTAAAAAATATGATTGTATTATAATAGGAGGAGGAATATCAGGAATTACAGCTGCAATTTATTTAAAACAAGCTAATAAAGAAGTTTTATTAATTGAAAAATCGACTTTAGGAGGAGTTTTAAATAAAATAAGTATAATTAAAAACTATCCTGGTAATCCCGGAATATCAGGTCCTGACTTAGCTTATAATTTATATAAACAAGTAATAGATTTAAAAGTAGATGTACTTTCTGATACAGTTATTAATATTAAACATTTAAAAACTTGTAATAAAGTTATCCTAAAAGATAAAGAATTAAGTTGTAAATATTTAATTCTAGCAACTGGTAAAGAACCAAGAAAATTAAATTTAGAGCATGAAGATGAGCTAATAGGACATGGAGTTAGTTATTGTGCTTTATGTGATGGATTTTTCTTTAAAAATAAAAAAGTTGCAGTTATAGGTGCTGGAGAATCTGCTTTAAAAGAAGCAATTTATCTATCTAATATTTGTAGTATGGTAACAATTATTAATAAATATGACTATTTTAAATGTAAAGATGACATGGTAAAAGAAATAGAAAATAAAAATAATATTCAAGTTTTATATAATAGTTTTATTAAATCTTTAAATACTAATTCTAATAAATTAGAAAGTATTACTTATTTACAAAATGAAAAAATAATTAATTTAGATGTAGATGGAGTATTTGTATATATTGGTAGTACACCTAATATCTTTGGTTCTTTAAAACTTGAATTAGATAAAAACTATGTAAAAGTAAATTCTAATATGGAAACTAATATTGATACCATTTATGCTGTAGGTGATATTATAAAAAAAGATTTATATCAATTAATAAATGCTGCAAGTGAAGGTATGATAGCTGCAACTAATATTATTAAAAAATTAAACAAAAAGTAGGTGTTATATGTCTTTTACAACAAATATAAAAAATGAAATAAGTAAAGAAAATGTTGATATGATAGCATCACGTGCTGAGTTATCAGCAATTCTTAGAAATTCTTATAATAAGACTACTAATTCTTTAGATTTAGTATTAGAAAATTCAACAGTTTGTAAACATATATACAGTCTTTTTAAAGAATTATATAATGTTAATATAAAAACTGAATATAAAACAACTAAATTTAGTAAAAATCGTTTATATACCTTAGTTGTTCCTAACAATGAAGAAATATTAAAAGATTTATCAGTCATTGATGATAATAATAATTACTTAAGTGTTCCTAAATCATATATTACTTTTTGTGAAGATGAAAAAAGAGCTTATTTAAAAGGATTGTTTTTAGTAGCAGGTAGTATAAATGATCCTAAAACTTCAATGTATCATTTAGAATTTTTTATTGATTATTTTGAAGAAGCTTCTTTTGTCTTAGATCTTTTAAATGAATTTTATTTAAATAGTAAAATGATAGAAAGAGATAAGGGTTATATGGTTTATATAAAAGAAGCTGAAAAAATAGGTGATTTTTTAAGATTGATAAATGCTAATCAAGGAGTTATGTATTATGAAGATATAAGAATATATCGTGATCATAAAAATATGACTAATAGACTTAATAACTGTGAACAAGCCAATATAGAAAAAATGTTATTTAATTCTAATAAACAAATAGAAGATATAAATTTAATAATTGAAAAAATAGGGTTAGATGCAGTTGACTTAAAAATAGAAGAAGCTATTACTTATCGGTTAAAGTATCCTGAATCATCTCTTCAAGAATTAAGTGAAATAATGTCTCTTGAAACTAATAAACCTATTACTAAATCAGGATTAAATCATCGTTTTCGTAAAATAAAAGAAATGGCTAATAGAATAAGAGAAAATGAATAAAATTATATAATTTAATAAAAAATCTAGTTTTAATAATATGAACTAGATTTTAATATTAATTATTTTACTTTAATTCTTTTGAATATAGAACCAGAATATTTACTACCAGATCCTCCAGCAGCTATATATAACCAATTATTTTTATAATATATTCCTCCCCAAGTAGTTGAAGAACCTTTGAAAACATCATCTGATTGAGAAAATTTATTAGTTATACTTGTACCACTTTTTATAGCATTAACTATATCGTTTATATCAGTAGTTGAAGTAATCGTTTTTTGAACAGAATATTGATCTCCCTTATTACTTTTATCTTCGTCTGTTTGAAAACTTATGACAATTTGTTTAGTAGGAAGTTCAACAATACCAGGTGCTGCAGCTTTTGATTTTTTTGTTTTAGGTATATATACATCAACCGGTTCACTCCAATTAACTCCATCACTTGATACTAAAGCTTGAATAACAAATGGATTGGTACTACCATATTTACTGCTTTCAATTACAGCAATATAATAACCATTACTAAGTCTTGTCCAAACAGGCATTCCATCTCTTGATTTATGTTTTTTACCATTAGAAATTATTGTTCTATTGCTCCAACTTGTTCCATTCCAAACTAAGTATTCTATATTTTGATAACTAGTAATATTCCTAGAATCATTAGCATAGAAACAAGTTAACTTGTTATTTAAAACTCCAAGGTAGGGTTCCCATACTCCATATGTACCACTATTTTGATAATGAGCAATTTCAGAATGATGTTGCCAACTATTACCATTATCGTAAGAAATACTAACTTCCAAATAAGTTTGAAATTTACCACTAACTGTACCAGTTGCTCTATATGCCATATATAAATTTCCTTGATAAGCATAAAAATTAATATTAGCACAATCTAAATTATCTTTAAAAGAGGCTTTTCTAGAATTTACCCAGGTATTACCATTATCAGTGCTTATCATAGTATTAATAATATTTTTTCCACTAGAACTTGATTTAATTTCATAGCCTGCTATTAAAGTATTATTAACTGAGTATATTCTAGGGGCACCACCACCATTATAAAGAGATTTTTCTTCACCATTTGACCAATTAAAGCTTATTAAATTTACCGTAATGGTTATTTTATTTTCGACTGAACCAGATTTAACTGTAATAATACTAGTTCCAGCTTTTAAACCAGCAATATTACCATTACTATCAACAGATACAACACCTGGATTAGAACTAGAATAAACTACACTTTTATTAGTGGCATTACTAGGTGAGAAAGTAAGTTCTAATTTTTTACTATCACCTACATATATAGGAGAAATATTTTTAATAGCAATATTTTGAAGAGGAATATTTTTATTTTTAACAGTTATGAGACAGGTAGAAGTAATATTATTGTGAGTTTTAACTGTAATAGTACTAGTTCCTTCTTTTAATCCTACTATGATACCATTACTATCAACAGATACAACACTTGGATTAGAACTAGAATAAACTACACTTTTATTAGTAGCATTACGTGGTTCTATTTCAACATTTAATTTGTACACACTACCAGTATCTAGAGTAATTGCTTGAATCATATTAATTTTATTAGGTAGTACTGCATTATCTTCTACAGTTATATTAATACTATTTCTAATTTTATTGTTTACAATCATAGTAATAGTAGCGTTTCCTTTTTTTATTCCTTTAATTATACCTGTATTATTAACTGATACAATAGAAGAATTACTACTAGTAAATTTAAAATTAGAAATATTTGCATTTTTAGGAAGTATTTGATAACTTAATATCTTTTCTTCATTAACTTTTAATTTAATATTTTTATCACTAAAATTAATTTCAGTAGGTTCAATAGCTTCTTTTGATACTACAACTTTACACTGACTTTTTACATTACCATCAACTGTTTTAACTGTTATTATAGCTTGTCCTATATTAATAGCTTTTACCAATCCGTTAGAATTTACAGTTGCAATATTAGAATTACTACTTTCCCAAACAACACTTTTATTAGTAGTATTATCAGGTGATATTTTTACCGTTAATTGTCTAGTACCATTTACCTTTAAACCTATTTCATTTTCACTTAATACTATACTTTTTGCTATAATGGTATTATTATTATTATTATTGTTATTATTATTGTTATTATTATTGTTATTATTGTTATTATTGTTATTATTATTGTTATTATTGTTATTATTGTTATTATTGTTATTATTGTTATTATTGTTATTATTGTTA
>CADBSI010000030.1 GCA_902797275.1 uncultured Erysipelotrichaceae bacterium
CGCCAAAGTTTACCTGAATACCAAACATAATTAAAGTTAATACAAGTACTTGTTCCTGATATATAAGTTATTCCGTCTTCTTCTACTGATAAATTAGTACATGTAGAAGTAGTATTATTTACTATTTGTGATTTAATAAGTTCACTTGCAGGTACATCTCTTTTTTGATATAAATCTACTTTAATTGTACCATAGAAGGTTTTATTAATGGCATTATTACCGGCTGCATTATCTATCCATACTTTTAGATATAAAGTTTTAGAAGCATTAACTGCTAGATTATAACCTGTATAAATTATATTATTATTACTTGATAATAACTTTGGTTCTGTATAAGTCGTATTATCTAGACTAATTGCATATTTTATATATTTAGAATCTAATGTTGAAACATTGTTGGTTCCTTCTTCACTTATAAGTTTTACATCATACCCTTCTATATTCATTGTTCCTGTATTGGTTAAAGTAATAACTGTTGGGTTTTCCGTTAAACCGTCTGCATCACTTACAGGAAGTTTATTATTTAAATTAACTGTATCACCTGCAATTGTCATGGTTAAATTACCTGACTTGATTGTTATAACATTGTCAGTTTTATCAAAGTTTGTTAAAAGTGCATAACTACTTGATATAAATAAAGTAATTACAAGAAATACAGCTATTATAAGTATTTTCTTTTGTTTATTTATAGCTCTATCAGTGATAGAGGATTTTCTTATTAGATTTGGCTCATTCATGATATTCTCCTTACTATAATAAAATTATATCTTAAAGTTAAAAAAAATACAAGAATTAATCATGTATTTTTTGATAATTTACATTCTAATAATAATTAAATTATTTATCTAATAACCAATCTAAAACGTTCATTTTTTTTATTCCATCATAGTCTACTATAGGATCTACATCCATAGTTAATATATATTTAGGATAATGATCATTTATTTTTTGAAGTGAAGTTAATTCTCTTTCTAGAGTTTTTTTATCTCTTGTTGTATAGGCAACTTGAAAATATTGTTTTCCCTCTTTATTCTCAGCAACAAAATCAACTTCATTTTCTCCTATTTTTCCTATATATACTTTATAACCACGTCTTTTTAATTCTAAATAAACTATATTTTCAAGCATATGTCCTAAATCTAGATTTTTTCTTCCAAGTAAAACATATCGCATAGCTACATCTGTAGCATAATATTTTTCACAAGTTTCTAAATATTGTTTTCCTTTTATATCATATCTTGATACTTTATTAAATATATAACTTTCTGTTAAAGCATCTAAATAATTTTCAACTGTATGTACAGATATTTTTCTACCATTAGTAGTTAAAGTATCAGCTATTTTTTTAACAGACATAACTGAGCCAACACTTAAAAATAAAAATTCTGTTATGCTTTTAAGCATTGATATATCAGTTATTTTTTTTCTTAATGCTATATCTTTTATTATTATTGTATTATAAATATTTTCCAAATATTCATCTACTTCTTCTTGACTTTCTAATTTTAAAGCATAAGGAAATGAACTATTATTAATGTATTTTAAATAAAGTTTTTCATCACCTTCAACATTATAATAATCTCTATATTCTTTAAAAGATAATGGCATCATTTCAATTTTTATATACCTACCAGATAATAATGTTGCTAATTCTCCAGATAATAAATAAGCATTTGAACCTGTTATATAAACATCAACATTCTTTTTTATATATAAGCCATCTACAGCTTTTTGAAACATTTTTACATTTTGAACTTCATCTAAAAAAACATAATATTTATTATTATCAACTATTTTTTTGTTTATATAATTATACAAATCTTTATAACTTTCAAAATCATAATCTGGTAATTCTAGATTAATATTTATTATATGGTTATCATCAATTCCTACCTCTTTTAAATATTTAATATATAAATCATATAATGTTGATTTACCACATCTTCTTATTCCAGTTATAACTTTTATTAAATCTTTATCTTTCCATTTTTTCAGTTTTTCCAAATATTCTATTCTTTCTATCATTTTTCTCACCATTAAGATTATAACATACTTTAAAAAAGTTTGCAACAAATTGCAAACTTTTTGTGTTTTTCTGTATTTTTTGCATCTTACCATGCTTACAAATCAACAATAATTAAAGAAAAATAGGTATTTAAACCTATTTAATATTTTATTATTCTACTCTTAAAGCTTCAACTGGATCTTTTTTACTAGCAATTTTAGCAGGTATTAATCCTCCTATTAAAGTTAAGATAATACTTATAATAATTAAAACTATTCCACCTATAATTGGAAGTTTAGATATATTACTTATATTAGTTATATTTTTAATAATTATATTAATTTGAATATTTAAAAGAATTGTTATAATTATACCAAATAAACCTGAAGTAAAACCTATTATAATTGTTTCAGCATTGAAAACTCTTGATATATCTTTTTTACTAGCTCCAATTGCTCTTAAAATACCAATTTCTTTGGTTCTTTCAATTACTGATATATATGTAATAATACCTATCATAATACTAGAAACAACTAAACTAATTGTAACAAATGCTATTAAAACATAGCTAATAGTATTAACAATTGAAGATACTGATCCTATCATTGTTCCTACTAAATCTGTATAATGAATTACATTTTCTTCTAAGTTATTTTCTCTTTGTTTTTTGTTATATTCATTAATTAATTTAACAACACTTTTTTTACTTTCAAAATCTTTCATATATAAATTAACACTACTTGGATTATCAAAATCATAAACATTTAATTGATTTAAAACATCTTCATAAGTAGTTAAATTATCAAATTTTTCATTTGTTAAAATATTTATATTTTTATTATTTAATTGATCTTTTACTATTTGACTATTATTAATTTCTTGTATAACTTTTTGAATTAATTTTTTATTATAAGCAATACTACCATTTATTGCTAAAGAAGTAGCACTTTCTTTTTCTTTTATAATACCAACTATTTTTAAAGTCATTCCTTCTTGAATTAATTTTTTAATACCTTCTTCATCTTCTATTTTAATATATTTATTATTTACTTTTTGATAATAACTAGTAGGTAAAACTAATTTATATTCAAGATTTAATAAGTCATCATAGTTATAAGTAGTTTTATTAACTGATACACTTTCTCCTTTCATTACTTTAGCTATAATACTTTGTAATTCCATTTGATCTTTTATTCCTAAAGTATATAAAACATAATCACTTATTTCATTATTTGAATTAGTTATTAACATAAGTTCATTTTCTTCTGTTGCATATTTTCCAGCTAAAACTTCATATTGATTTTTTAATACTTCTTGATTATCAAGCATTTCAGTAAATACATTGTAATTTGAATAACTGCTTTGATAATTATTATTTCCCATTAAAGAAGAAAATAAGTCATTAGGATTAACTTTTATAATTTTGTCTTTATTATTTTTATAGATATTTAAAGTAATATTATATTTGTAATTTATATCTAAAACATAATCTTTTATTTTAGTATTATTATCTAGATAAGTTTTAAAATCTTTTAAATTATTACTTTTAATTCCCTTAGTCATATTACTTAACATATCAACTACTATATCATTTGAATAAATTTTATCTAATTCTTGATTAGTTTTTTCTTTTTTAGTCATTAAAGAACTAATTATTTCATCTGTTGAAAACGTTGTTTTTTCAATTATTAAAGGGTAGCTTGATAAAGCATCTTCTTCTACTCTTTTTATGTAATTGTTAACACCATTTGATAAAGATAAAATTAAAGCAATTCCAATTATACCAATTGATCCAGCAAAGGAAGTTAAAATTGTTCTTCCTTTCTTGGTTAATAAATTATTAAAACTAAGTGATAAAGCCGTTAGAAAACTCATAGCTATTTTTTTAACTTTAAAATCTTCTTTTTGATTATCTTCAATTTTATAAGGATTAGTATCTTCTATAATATTACCATCTAGTAATTTAACTACTCTTGTTGAATATTTATAAGCAAGTTCTTCATTATGAGTTACCATGATAATTAGTTTTTCTTTAGATATTTCTTTTAATAAATCCATTATCTGTAAACTAGTTTTAGAATCTAAAGCTCCAGTTGGTTCATCTGCTAAAATGATTTCAGGGTTATTAACAATTGCTCTTGCAATAGCAACTCTTTGCATTTGTCCACCTGATAATTGATTTGGTCTTTTATTAATTTGTTCATGTAAACCAACTTTATCTAAAGCTTCTATTGCTCTTTTTCTTCTTTCTTTTTTTGATACTCCTGATAAAGTTAAAGCAAGTTCAACATTAGCAAGAACTGATTGATGGATTATTAAATTATAACTTTGAAATACAAAACCAATTTGATGATTTCTATAACTATCAAAATCAGTACTTTTAAATTTCTTAGTGGATTTATTATCAATAATTAAATCTCCCTCAGTATATTTATCAAGACCACCTATTATATTTAAAAGGGTAGTTTTCCCACAACCAGATGGTCCTAGAATAGAAACAAACTCTGATTTTCTAAAATCAATACTGACATTATTTAAAGCTATTACATCTAAATCATTTGTTTTATAAACTTTTTTAATACTTTTTAACTGTAACATTTTTTCCTCCATATGGCTTCATTTTATCATTTATTTTTTTATAGTCAAGCCATTTTTTTAAAATAATTTAATTAATTTTTTCTAATTTTTTAATTTAATTAATAAATAAATTTAATTTTCAATTTTACTTATTTTATTTATTTAAATTGTAATTTTTACTAAATAATTATATTAAAAAAATAGGTAAAAATACCTATTTAATTGTAAAACATTTTTCTTTTTTATTACCATTTACATCATATAAAGCTCCACATATATATTGAGTACGTGATATATTTTCAATGGTAATTGTTTTAGTAGCATTTTTACCTGACAAAGTAAGATTACTACTATAATTATTACATCCACTAATATTTGTAGTTGTACAATATCTTAAATTTTTTAAACCTACCGTAGATTTAGCACCTATTAATAAAGTTATATTATTACCACTTGCAAGAAATTTTGATATATTTAATTCTAAAGTTGATTCACCTGTTTTAACAACAGCATAGTATTCTTTTTTAACTTCAGAACTATTTCCTGTATCTTTTCCTATAACTTCTAAACGGTAGTAACCATCCCCCTTATTAAAATTTATAGTTTGACCTACTTTAGTTATGCTTCCTAGCACAAATGATGTAGTTTTATTCACTTCTTCTTCTGAGATGCCATAATAAATTCTATATACTACGTTTTTTACACAATCAGCTAATGCTGTAACTTCAACTCCTGGTATTGGTTGTGATTTTAAAAATGGTTTAGCTTGACCATAAGAATAGTTAGAAACTGTAGTACCATTGTTTTTTTGATTATTAGAAATAGTAATCATACCATATGATGAGCATGTAGAAGGTTCTGTATTATTATTATTATTATTATCATTGTTATTATTGTTGTTATTATTGTTGTTATTATTGTTATTATTGTTATTATTGTTATTATCATTGTTATTATTTTCTGGTTGAGTATTTGAATTAGATGTAACATTAACAGAAACAAGAGCTACTTTATTACCATCTTCAGTTTTAACTGTTATAACTGCTGTTCCAACACCAACAGCTGCAACTAGGCCATTACCATCAACAACAGCAATTTTTGTATTACTTGATTGGAAAGATACTTTTTTATTTGTAGCATTACTTGGTGTAATGGCATATTGAATTTTCTTTATTCCTGAAACCTTCATATTATAAGAATTTCCATTTGTTATTGTAATACCAGATACAGCTATACTATTTGAATGAACAACTACTTCAAGTCTTGCTGTTATATTATTACTAGTACTTGCAATTATTGTACAAGTTCCAGCACTTTTACCAGTTATAACCCCATTACTATCAACAGTTGCAATACTTGAATTACTAGTTGACCAGCTTAAGGATTTATTTGTTGCATTATCAGGTTCAACTCTTGAAATTACTTGAGCAGTTCCACCTACTACTAACTCTTTATCTAAACCTACTAAATATAAATTAGTTGCATCTATTCTAGTACTACCGCTACTAACTACTGTAACCGTAATCTCAGCTGTTAAACCACTTTCTCCCTTAGCTACTATTGTTGTTTGACCAACATCAATCGCATTAACATAACCAGTATCACTTACAGTTGCAACACTTGAGTTATTACTTGAATATGTAATGTTTTCACTTGCACCTTCTGGTAATATTTCCAATTGTAATAAAACTCCTGCACCTTTTTTCAAAGTTATATCACCTTGGGTAATTCTTATACTTGTTGCTTTTATAGCTGATTTTGTTACCACTACTTGACATGTCGTTTCATAACCACCATAACTTGCTACAATTGTTGTCTCTCCTTCTTTTTGAGCTGAAACAACACCATCATCATTAATGGTTGCAACTTCTGTATCTTCAGAATGCCAAACAATTACTGGATTATCTTCTTTACTATTTAAAACATCTCCAGTTAAAGAGAATTCCTCTCCTACTTCAAGTGTTATATTTCTTCTATTGATAACTACACTAACTGTACCAGTAGTGTTGTTGTTAGTATTATTATTCTTACGATTTGAACAACCCTTAGCTAATAAAACTATAATTATTAAAGCAACACAAAATATAATTACATAAAAAGCAATTTTCTTGATTTTTTCCTTATTACCGTTATTATTATTGTTGTCATCACTGTAATAATTTTCTTCTTCATTTTCTGTTTCATTTTCATCAACATAATCAGTATACATATTATCCCCTCTTTTCACCAATATATTATCATATCTTTTTCCATTTTTCAAGTTAATTATTCAAGAACTCGAAATAAAAATGTAGTGTTACAATTGATGTGAAACAAATTTATAGAAAAAAAGTGATTCAAGTTGTATAATATTGAGTTGATAAAAACAAATATTAACGAAAGGACTCGAATCACATGAATATTATAATAAAAAATAATGAAAAAAGCAAA
>CADBSI010000031.1 GCA_902797275.1 uncultured Erysipelotrichaceae bacterium
TGTTATTAGAAGTAATAAATATAAGGCATATGTTAATATTATTTATGGTTGTGATAAATTTTGTACTTATTGTATAGTTCCTTATACAAGAGGAAAACAAAGAAGTAGAAAAAAAGAAGATATTTTAAAAGAAGTAAAAGAATTAATTAAAAATGGTTATCAAGAAATAACTCTTTTAGGACAAAATGTAAATGCTTATGGAAAAGATTTATATGATAATTATTTCTTAGCAGATTTACTTAAAGATATTAGTAAATTAAATATTCCAAGAATAAGATTTATAACAAGTCATCCTTGGGATTTTACTGACGATTTAGTTGAAGTTATAAAGAATAATCAAAATATTTTAAACTATGTTCATTTACCAGTTCAATCTGGAAGTAATAAAATTTTAAAATTAATGGGAAGACGTTATACTAAAGAATCTTATAAAGAATTATTAGATAAATTAAAAACTATTCCAAATATTAGTATAACAACCGATATTATTGTAGGTTTTCCGGGTGAAACAGAAGAAGATTTTCAAGATACTTTAGATATGGTTAAGTACTCTAAATATGATAGTGCATATACGTTTATTTATTCACCACGAGAAAATACTCCTGCTAGTAAATTAGAGGATAATGTTTCTTTAGAAGAAAAAGAGAAAAGACTATATCGATTAAATGATTTAGTAAATAAATACTCAAAAGAAGCTAATTTAAAAATGCTTAATAAAATTGAAAATGTCTTAGTAGATGGTTTAAGTGCTAAAGAAGGAAAATTATGTGGTTATACAGAAACAAATAAATTAGTTAATTTCAAAGGAGATACTAGTTTAATTGGTAAAATAGTTCCTGTTAAAATAACTGATGCTAAAAGTTTTAGTTTAGATGGTGAGATAGTTGAATAAAGAAATAGAAAATAAATTAGAAAGTATTATAGATTATATAAAAAAAACTCCTGATTATAAAAATTATTTAAAAGCTAAAGAATTAATTAATAAAGATGAAGAACTAAAAAATATAATAGAAAAAATCAAGGATTATCAAAAGAAAATAGTAAAAACTAATGATTTAGAATTAAAAAAAGAATATGAATTATTAGTAAATAAATTAAATAATAATATTTTATATAATCAATATTTAGAATATTTAACTAATGTTAATAATATGTTAAATATATTTGAAAATAAACTTAATAAATACTTTTTAAATTTATTTAATTAAAGGTGTTTTATGAGTGAGTATTTAAAACAATTAATAATATTAGATAATAAATTAGAAGAAAAAGAAGATTTAAAAGCTGATGATAGTTTAGAAATAATTAATAAAATGTCTAGTTTATTAAAGCATTTAAATAATGATGAATTATTATATGTCTTAAACAATTTAGTTTGTATTCATCAAGTAATAGATGTAGATGCTTATTTTAAAAAATATAAAATAAATAAAAAAAAATTAAAAGAAGAAAATAGTTATAAAGAAGCATTTCAAAGGTTAAGTAGTTTTGTTGAAAGAATACAAGATGCTAGTTTATCTGAATATGAATATCAATATATTTGTAAATTATGTGATGTTGATAATGTTTCAGATTATCTTTTGAAAAATATGGATAATAATAGTATAATGGAATTATCAAAAGAAAGTGATGATTGGAATTATAAATTATTTTTATTTTCTAACTTTAAATCATAATTTCTTTTAATGTTCTCATAGTATAAAGGATAGTACAAATCCCTCCTAAGGATTAAATGTAGGTTCGATTCCTACTGGGAACACCATATTGTAATTTAGGGAGCTGTAATGAAATAAAATAATTTCATTACAGCCCCTTTTATTGCATAAAAATATTAATAAATTTTAATTATTTTAATTTTGAAATATATTAAAAATATGTTATACTTGAAATATACGAAAACTAAAATTATAAAAAAATTGGTACGTGTAAGAGAGGGAGTTAAAATGTTTAAAAATACTAAAGAATTAAGAAATTTGATTAAACAAGGAAAATCTAATGAGGAAATAATAAAGGAACAATTGGAATATTTGAATTCTGATGAATACAAAAATAATAGAAAGAAAACAATAAAGAAAGGCGACAGTGATGCAATAATTTTTCATGATGGTTATATAAGTCCTGATATGAATGTTGCCAATGAATATGATAGGTTAGTGGCTGTTAGTTATTATTATAATGATGCTAGCAATGAGATATATAATTCAGTTATAAATTTTATAAGAGATAATATGAATAAGGAGGGATTTAGTATTTTCTTTATGATGGAATTAATAAAAAATTATTTTTCTATAAAAGAAAATTCTAAATATAAAAAATTATATGATATCTATAAACAAGCAATTCCAAAAAAACCATATTTATTAAGAAGTGATTTACCATATATAATTCAAGAATATGAAAATTCAACTTTTGATGGTGATATTGTTGATTTTGGCATAGCATATTTGTGTGATAAAATTTATTCAACAACAAAGGCGGAAGAATATAAAAATGCTGCTTTAAAGTATAGAACTTCAGTTAATTTTGATGAATTAGATGATACTATAAGATTAAATTTAACTGATATAAAAGATGCAGGAATAGCTGCTTGTACAGAGTTTGCTTTTTTAGAACAAAATATTTTAAGCTTTTTAGGTTTTAATGTATATATGCTTGGTGGAAAATTAATAGATGGTCAAAAAGAGGAAGGTCATAATTTTAACGTTGTAGAGATAGATGGAACTTTTATGATAATAGATACAGCAATGAATGTTTTTCGACAATTTACAAATATAACCAGTCTCGAGGAATTAATTAATTTAAAAAATTTTAGAGTAGTTAATCAAGACGGAAAAATTGTTAATTATTCTATTGGATTATCAAATTCAATAGGAAATAAACATAAATAAATTATTTAGGGGGTATATGAAAAAAATTGTTAAAAGAATTAGAAATTTAACAATAGGAGCTTTATCTTTATTAATTCTTGGTAATGGTATAAGATTAATTAAAGGTGAAAAATATGCTAATAAAGTAATAAATAATCATAAGCAATGTGAAAATCATGTTTCTAATTTAGTAGCTCATCGAGGATTTTCTGGAATGTATCCGGATAACTCTTATACTTCAATTTATAAAGCTATAGAAATGCCATGTGTAAATTTAATTGAAATAGATGTTAGATTAACAAGTGATAATACCATAGTTTTACATCATGATACATCTACTAACATCGATGATTTAAAAGTATCAATTGCTTCTTTAGATTTATCAGATATAGAAGATGATTTAGTTATAAATGATTTTAATCTCTATAATTTAAATGATTTAACAAGTGATGATTTATTATTTCTTTATAAAAGATATTTAGGTAAAACCAAAATTTTTAATTTAATGAGATTAAAAAACTTAATTCCTTTTTATATGGAAAATACTGATAAGAAATTAATAATAGATATTAAAACTAATAAAATAGATTTAACTTTCATGAAAGAAATAGATAAAATATTAAGTAATTATAAAGATAGAATTTATTTACAAACAGATTGTTATGATTTTTTAATAGAAATGAAATATAGATATCCTGATTATAAATATTTATATATAATAAATTCTTCTAAAGATTTAGATAAAATGAATATAGATATAGATGGTTTTACTATTAAATATAGTTTATTTGATGAAATAAAATTAAAGAAAAATAAATTATATTTTGTTTATACTATTAATTCTAAAGAAAAGTATTTAGATTTAATAAATAGTAAAAATTATAATGATAATATTTATATAATAACCGATAATCCGGATTATATATGTGGTTTAGAAAATGTTAAAGTATTAGAAAAGAGGTAAGTATGGGAATATTATATGTTGTTGCAACTCCAATAGGTAATTTATCAGATATTACAAGAAGAAGTATAGAAATACTTAATAAAGTTGATATTATTTTATGTGAAGATACAAGAAATTCTTCTCATTTATTAAATAGTTTAAATATTAAGACTAAGTTAATGTCTTATCATAAGTTTAATGAAACAACAAGAAGCAAAGAAGTAATTGATTTACTTAAAAATAATATGAATATAGCAATTATAACAGATGCTGGTACACCTTGTATATCAGATCCTGGTAGTATATTAGTTCAGGAAGCTTTAAAAAATGATATAGAAGTTTATTCAATTCCTGGTCCGTCTGCTGTTATTACCTCTTTAACTTTAACAGGATTATCTATTGATAATTTTGCTTTCTACGGCTTTTTAGATAGAAAAAATACTAAACAAATAGAAAAACTAAAAGAAATAGATAAAAATGATGTAGAAATAATTGTTTTATATGAGTCTCCTAAAAGAATTATTAATACTTTAAATAATATCTTAGTTGCTATGAATAATCCATATGTTATTGTTTTAAATGAATTAACGAAGAAATTTGAAAAGAAATACTATGGTTTAGTAAAAGATGTTATTGTTAATTTAAAAAATAATTCTAATCATGAATTAGGTGAATATGTTATTGTTATTAAGAAAAATGAAAAAGAAGTGTTTTTTAAAGATGAACTTAGTTTAGAAAGTTTATTAATAGATAAAATAATAAAAACTAATTGTACTATGAAAGATGCTATTAATGATTTATCAAGTGATTATAAAGGAAAGTATTCTAAAAATGAATTTTATAATGCATCTATTAATATTAAAAATATTTTAAATAAGAA
>CADBSI010000032.1 GCA_902797275.1 uncultured Erysipelotrichaceae bacterium
AAGAGGGCACAATTAAATATGTAAATTCTAATAAAGAAGAGTTAGATATAAATTCGATTGATAAAAGCAAAATCAGCATTAAATTAGTAAGATATACAGGAAATGATAAAGATGTAGTAATTCCAAAGGAAATTGATGGAATAAAAATTGATAAGTTGATGACTTATTATGAAACTAGTGGCGATTTTACATATCCTACTATAAAATATGATAATATAATGAATGTGGTTATTTTAAATAATGTAATAGAAATAGCTGAAAGATCACTTTCGTATCTAAGCTTGAGAAATATAGAAATACCAAAAAGTGTAACAACAATAGGTGAACATGCTTTTCAAAATAATCAATTAACAAGTGTAACAATACCAAATAGTGTGTCAGATATAAAATATCTAGCTTTTTCAAATAATCAATTAACAAGTATAGCAATACCAGATAGTGTAACAACAATAGGAGAGTCTGCTTTTGCAAATAATCAATTAACAAGTATAGCAATACCAGATAGTGTAACAATAATAGATAAATATGCTTTTGCAGGTAATCAATTAACAAGTGTTACCATAGGGAATGGTATCCAATATATTGATAGGGTTGCGTTTGTGAAATCTAGTTTTAGTAATCCTAATTTATCCAAAATAACTATTAACAAGTCATGCACAGATATTAAAAATATTCAAGCATCTAGTATTAATACTGATAAATATTACCCTTGGTTAAGTTATGATAGTCCATATACAGCAAGTGGTGTAACCATCTATGGTTCTAATAATGAAATATGTGATAGTTTTTAAAAATATTTAAATTAAAAAGTAATAGAATTAAAGTGTAAGAAATGTTATATTATAAATATAGGTGAGAATATGAAAGGTAAGTTAAGTAAAATAATAATAGTTTTAGTAGTAATTTTATTAATAATAGTTTTGTTAGTTAAAACTAAAAATGATAATAGAGATAATATTCTTGATTTTAAAGAACCAAGCAATATTACTATGTCTATTAAAGATAATAGTTTAACTGAATCTCAAGCAACTGTTATTATTACTGATAATACAGGTAATGATAATACATATTCAATTAGTTTTAGATTAGATAAGAAAGTAAATAATAAATGGGAAAAGTTAAAAGTTATAAATAGTGATTATGGTTTTAATGAAATAGGATATAAAGTAGATGAAAATAACAAGTTAGAACTTGTTCAAAATTGGGAACATATATATGGCAAATTAGATAAAGGTGATTATAGACTTGTTAAAAGTATATTAAATTCTAATAAAAAAGTTTATTTTTCAACTGAGTTTACAATTAAATAATAGATAATTTTCTATTATTTTTTCTTTATTACTTGACAAAGTATATATTATTAGATATGATTTAATCACAGTTTTTAAAGATTATTTCTCTTTATAGTTAGGAGGGAAATATGAATGATAATTTAAGAAATCTTGAAGAAGAGTACTTGAAGAATACTTTAATTTTACTTGATGATAAAATTGAAGAATTAGGGGGAAACTTAGAAGTTGATAATGTTAAAATCAATGAGTTTCAAAAGTTTATTTTTAAAGAAATAGGTAGCATGGATAAATATGAAATCCAAAGTAATATGTTATCTAGTGCTATGGAATTAAATGAATTTGAAAGAAAAGCTAAATACTTAAAGAAATTACTTCATATTAAAGATAGTCCTTATTTTGGTAGAATTGATTTTTTAAGTGATAAATTGTATGAAGTTTATATTGGTATTACTTATTTATCTACAAATGATAATCAAAATATTATTTATGATTGGAGAAGTCCAATAGCATCTTTATTTTATCAAAATAGTCTTGGTAAAACTTCTTATTTAGCACCTGATGGAAATGTCTTTGGTAATTTAACTTTAAAAAGACAATACAATATTAAGGATCGTAAATTATTACAAATTCTAGATAATTCTTTAAATATAACTGATGAATTATTACAACAAGTTCTTGCTAATAATTCAAGTGATAAAATGAAAAATATTGTTAATACTATCCAAGAAGAACAAAATGATATTATTCGTAATTTAAGTGATAAAAACTTAATTGTTGAAGGTATTGCAGGATCTGGTAAAACTAGTGTTGCTTTGCATAGAATTGCTTATTTATTGTATCAAATAGAAGATTTAACTAGTAATAACATTTTAATATTTTCTCCAAATGATATTTTTTCAACTTATATTTCTAATGTTTTACCAGAACTTGGAGAAGATAACACCAAAGAAACTACTTTTTCAGCTTTACAAAGTAGTTATTTAAGAGAATATAAAAGTGTTGAAAGTTTTAAAGATTTTTTAGCTAGATATTATCAAGATAAAGATTTTAATAAAGAATTAGTTAAATTAAAACAAAGTGATCTTATGATTAAATTAATTGATGATTATGTTAATTATTTAAGTAATAATATTAAATTTACTTTAGACTTGGAAGATAAAAGATTTTTCTATTCTAAAAGCACTTTAAATGAATTATTTAATCGTTATAGTAGATTAACTATAATTGAAAGATTTAAAAAGATAAGTGAATATATTTGTATGCATAATAGTATTAGTTATGGCAAGTATGGTAAAACTATTTTAAATAAGTTATATAAATTAAGTAATTTTAATCCAAATATAAAAGAAATATATAAAAACTTTTATAAAAGTGAAATATTCCAAAGTATTTATAAATTAACTGATATTGAAATAGATAATTTTGTTAATCTAAAAGAAGCTAATTATGAAGATAGCCTACTTTTAATTTATTTAAAAGGTTTAATAAATGAGTTTCCATATAGTAATTTAATTAAAGAAATAGTAATAGATGAAGCTCAAGACTATAGTTTAATTCAATATATAATTTTAAAGAAAATATTTAAAAGAGCATCATTTACTATTTTGGGTGATACTAATCAAACAATTAATCCTTATTATCATTATAATAGTTTAGATGAAATATCAAAAATTATTGAAAGTAAGTATTTAAAATTAACTAAAACTTATCGATCTAGTCCTGAAATAATTGAATATGCTAATAAAATTTTAAATTTAAATCATGTAGTTGCTGTTAGAAATAGTAAAGTAATCCCAGTTATTGAAAAAAATAGTTCTAATGTTTTAGATTTAGTAGGTGATATTAAATCTAATATAGATAAGTTTAAAAGAATTGCTATTATTACTAAGAATGATTTAGATACTAATTATATATATAATAATTTAAAAGATAAATTTAATATATCTAATATGCTAAATGTAATAACTAATCCTAATTTAGTAGTAATTCCTGCATATCTTGCTAAAGGACTTGAATTTGATATGGTAATTGTTTATACAACTTTAGAAAATAAGTTCTTAGAACGTGATAAGTATTTATATTATGTTGCTGTTACTAGATGTCAACATAAATTAATTATTTATAATAATAGTTATAATTTCTAATTAAATAAATATATTTAATTAGGAGGATATATGATTAATAAACAAGGTATATGGTTTTTAACTTTAACTAGTTTGGCTCTTGTTTTAAGTGTTTATTATATTACAATGCCAAATGAATTATTATTAACAAATAATAGTAATTATGAAAGTACTAAAAAAGAAAATAAGGTTGATAAGGTTAATAATGTTGATATAAAAGAATCGGATATAATTACTAGTATGCGAGTAGAACTTGATAATGAAAGAACAACTATTCGAAATGAATTACAAGGTAAATTAAACGATTCTAAACTAACTGTTGATGAAAAAAATGAAGTTTATGAAGATTTAAGATATTTATCCAATATTGCTTCTATTGAAGAAACTTTAGAACAAAAATTAAAACAAGAATTTAAATTAAGTGGTTTTGTTAAAATTGATAATGATATTGTTGATGTAGTAGTTAAATCAAGTAATCATGATAAATCACTTGCTGTTAATATTATGAAAAGTTTACAAGAAGAATTTACAGAGAAAAAATATATTTCAGTTAGTTTTAAAGAATAGCATAAAAAAAACTCTTGCATATACTAAATTAGATATGAGGAGTTTATGAAAAATATATTAACTATAAGAGAAAAAGAGGTATTTACTTTATTAATTCAAAATAAAACAACAAAAGAAATTGCTACAAACCTTAAAATATCTGAAAAGACAGTAAGAAATCATATATCTAATGCCATGCAAAAATTAGGTGTTAAAGGAAGAGCTTCAGCTGTTGTTGAACTTTTAAAATTAAATGAAATATCACTTTAATCGTACTAAAATAGTACGTTTTTTCATATAATTAAGTGATATATATGTTAAAAAGAAAAGCTTTAAAAAGAATAGGTTTAACTACCTTAGTTTTATTTATTATGTTAATAACTTTTTCTCTTGAATTAATAAATACTAAAACTAATAGTAAATTAGAAGAAATAGAATATGTTAGTAATTTAAATACAACTCATATTTATCTATTAAATAAAGAAAATTATTTAGTAAAAGTTGATACTTTAATTAATACAGAAAAAATAGAAGATATGGCAAGATGTGTACTTAAAAAATTATATATAAGTAATAATAAATATCATAATTTGAAAGGATTAATTCCTAGTAATACTAAAATAAATAAGATAGAATATCAAAATGATACGATAATAATAGATTTTTCTAAAGATTTGTTAGCAGTTAATAAAAAATTAGAAGAAAAAGTAATAGAAAGTATAGTTTATACTTTACTGGAAATAAAAGGTATTTCTAATATTCAAATAAAAATAGATGGTAAGATTTTAAATAAATTAGAAAAAAGTAATATAACTTTACCTGATGTTTTAGATAATTCAATTGGTATTAATAAAACTTTTAATATTAATAGTTTAAAAGATATTAAATGTGTGGTTTTATATTATGTTTTCAATAATGATTATGATGACTATTATGTTCCTGTTTATAAATATATTAATAGTAAAGATTCTAAGATTAAAATAATAATAGATTCTTTAAATGGGTCTTACACATCAAGTACTAATTTAAGAAGTTATTTAAGTTATAAAAATAGTATTAAAGATTATAAATTAGATAATGATACTTTAACAATTACCTTTAATTCTTTAAATGATTTAAATTTAGAAAGTGTTACTTATTTATTATCATCTAGTGTTTTTAATTCTACTAATGATATAAAAAGAGTTATTTTTGAAAATAATAAAGAAATAGTTGCTATTAAACTTAATAAATAAAAAACAAGTTAAATTTTATAAAATTATAAGATAAAAGTAGATATATCAAATTATCTACTTTTAATTAATAAGTTAAATATAAAATTTATTTAGTTTTTTTAACACCTTCAAGGTTAAAATTTGGAATATATTTCTTTTTATTAGTATTATCAAGTTGACAATAGCAATTTTTAATTCCTAAATTAATTGCATATTCTATCACTTCGTTATAATCAGTCTTTTTAATATTATGATTTAATTCTTGATATGGTAAATTATCTATTATTGTATATTGGTTCATTAAACTTATATAAATACTATCGTGGTAGGTATTATATAAGTAATTAAGAACTTTTTTTGTATCCTCTTTTAGATAGGGAAGCATTAAATGCCTAACTATTACACCTTTAACTATATTACCATTTTTAAATTTACAAGGACCTACTTGGTTAAACATTTCCATAATTACTTCTTTTTCTGTTTCTAAAAAATTATTGGCTTTAGAATATTTTAAGGCATATTTATTATCAAAATATTTAAAATCAGGTAAATAAACGTCTACTAAACCTTTTAATATTTTTATTGTATTTATATTTTCATAACTAGAAGTATTATAAATTATAGGAATACTAAGACCATTTTTTTTGGCTATTTTAATAGCTTTAGAAATACCTATTACATGGGGAGTAGGTGTTACCAAATTAATATTTATAGCTCCTTTATCTTGAAGTTCTAACATTATTTGAGCAAGTCTTTTGATAGTAATATTTATTCCATAGTTATCTTGTGAAATACATTTATTTTGGCAATAAACACATTTTAAATTACAACCAGAGAAAAATATTGTACCAGATCCTTTTTTATTAGAAATGCATGGTTCTTCAAAATAGGTTAGGGAAGCTTTAGCTATCCTTATTTTATTTGTTTGATTACAAAAACCAACTGTTTGGTATCTGTTTACTAAACAATTTCTTTTACATAAATTACATTTTTTTAATATATTCATAAAAATCACGAAGATATTATAATATAAAAGTTTTATAATGTAAAATTTTTTTTAATATAAAATAGTTGTAAGTTTTTAATATTAATTATTATTGCTTATTATTATTAATTATTATTGCTTATTATCGATTATTATTACACCATAAGTATATTGAATATGTGGGTTTAATATTTTAATATGTTAAATTAAATATGAAAGAAAATAGCTGTTAGGGGTGAAAATAAAAGAAATTAATATAAAATTATATAAAAAAGATATTTTTGAAAAATTTCAATAAAAAAAACTAGAAATTGTTAAAAAAGTAGTTAAAAATAATAAAAAAGTTCAAAAAGAGTAAAAATTTACTTGCTTTTCTTAACCTACTATGTTAAAATACTAGTCGTGTTTGATTGCTTAGATGTGCAAGGTTGCTGATACACGAGGATGCGTTGTTCGGGTTATTTGCACGGAGCAAGCCTATACCAGATATAGACGAAGGGAGTGACATGATATGTCAAAACAAGTAGTTCGCATAAGATTAAAAGCGTACGATCATAGAATACTTGATAATGCTTGTACTAAAATCGTTGAAACTGTTAAAAGATCAGGAGGAGAAATTAGTGGACCAGTACCACTTCCAACT
>CADBSI010000033.1 GCA_902797275.1 uncultured Erysipelotrichaceae bacterium
CACGTGGGGAAATTCATGTAATTGGAGCAACTACTTTAAATGAATATCGTAAATATATTGAAAAAGATGGAGCTCTTGAAAGACGTTTTCAAAAGATTAAAGTATCAGAACCAACTGTTATGGATACTATTACCATATTACGTGGTTTGAAAGAAAGATTTGAAATTCATCATGGTGTATCAATTACTGATAAGGCAATAATTGCAGCCGCTACTTTATCAAATAGATATATAACCGATAGATATTTACCTGATAAAGCTATTGATTTAATTGATGAAGCCTGTGCTACTATTCGTGTTCAAATGGACTCAGTTCCCGTAGAATTGGATACAATAACTAGAAATATCTTATCACTTGAAATAGAAAAACAAGCAATTAAAAAAGAAAAAGATGAATTATCTTTAAACAGAATGGCTGAAATTGAAGCTAGCTTAAAAGAACTTCATCAAAAAGAAAGTGAATTAAAGACTGCTTGGGAACGTGAAAAATCAATAAATGATAAAATAAAAGCCAAGAAAAAAGAACTTGAAAATGCTAAATTTACTTTACAAACTGCTGAAAATAGATATGATTTAGAAACAGCAGCTAGATATCGTCATGGAGAAATTCCAAGAATTGAAAAAGAACTTCAAGAATTAAACAACTTAGAAAAAAATCGTTTACTAAGTGATACAGTTAATGAAGAAGATATTGCTTATGTAATTTCTAAATTAACTAATATTCCACTTACTAAACTTGTTAGCAGTGAAAAAGAAAAATTATTACATTTATATGATAATATGAGAAAAAATGTCATGGGACAAGATGAGGCTTTAAAACTTGTAAGTGAATGTATTTTAAAAAGTAGAAGTGGCATAAAAGATCCTAATAGACCAATTGGTTCATTTATCTTCCTTGGTCCAACCGGGGTTGGTAAAACTGAGGTTGCTAAAACTCTTGCTATGGAATTGTTTGATGATAAAAGCCATATTGTTCGTATTGATATGAGTGAGTACATGGAAAAATTTAGTGTTTCTCGTTTAATAGGTTCACCTCCTGGATATGTAGGTTATGAAGAAGGCGGACAATTAACTGAGGCTGTAAGACGTAATCCATATAGTATAGTTTTATTTGATGAAATAGAAAAGGCTCATCCAGAAGTTTTAAACTTATTACTTCAAATTTTAGATGATGGACGTATAACTGATTCAAATGGAAGAACAGTTGATTTTAAAAATACGATTATTATCATGACTTCTAATTTAGGATCTGAATACGCTCTTGAAGGAAAAAATGATCTTGTCATGAAAGAATTACAAGATACCTTTAAACCAGAGTTTATTAACCGTATTGATGAAGTAATAATTTTCAAACCATTATCAAAAGAAGTAATACATGAAATATTAGATAAAATTATTAAAGAAATCGAAACTAGATTAAGTGATAAAAACATAAAACTTAATTTAACAGATGCTTGCAAAAATTATTTAATAGATATTGGTTATGATGTAAATTATGGAGCAAGACCTTTAAAAAGAACTGTTTCAAGAACAATTGAAACCATGCTTGCTGAAAAAATAATTGATGGTTCTATTAAATATGGTGATAAAGTAACCTTTGATTATCAAGATGGTAATATTATAATTAAATAAGTTAAAGGACAGTAAATAGTTTTATTTATTGTCTTTTTAATACACTTTTTTAATTTTATTAAATTTAGGTTGTCTATTATGTGTCCAGTTCAATAAATAAAAAATTAAAAATCGTTTGACATAAAAAAATATATATGTATAATATTTTTGAGTGAGGTATTATATGAAGAATTTACATATTGAAAATAAAGCAGTAGAATTAATGAAAGATAATGAACTTATCTTAGATAAAGAGGAAAGTAAAAAGATGACTGGTTTAGCATCTATTGATAAGCCATGGAAAAAATGGTACAAGGAAAGTGATAAAAATATAGAAATACCAAGTATTAATTTTTATGATTTCTTTAAAAGTCAAATAAATAGTTATCATAATATAAATTTATTAGATTTTATGGGAAATATTTCTTATAATCAAGAACAAATAGAAAAAGAAGTTGATAACTATATTAAAATGTTTACTAAAATGGGAGTTAAAAAAGGTGAGAGGGTATCTTTTATGTTTATAAATACTCCTGAGATTGTTTTTATGATTCAGGCTTTAATTAAAATGGGAGCAGTTAGTAATTTAATTAAGTTTGATGAATCACCTGAACGTATTAATTTTTCATTAAAATTAGCAAAGTCAAAACATTTTATAGTTTCAGAAGTACCATTTATTATTGAAAATTCATTAAAAGCAATTAATATGGATAATGATGTTTCTAAAATAATATCAGTTCCGGTTGCATATTCTCTTGGAGATAAACTTAGTAAGCTACCTAAAAATGATATGATAGTACCATTTAGTGAAGTAAAAGAAAATTGTGATGATGTGTTAACACAAACAGTGTCAAATAATCCGGATGATACAGTTGTAATTGCATATACTGGGGGATCAACTGGTAATCCAAAGGGAGTAGAATTAACTAATAAAAATTTAATTGCTATGACCCTAGGTTTAAAACATAGTAATTTTGGTTTTGAACAAGGAAAAACATCTATGAATATTTTACCACCTGCAATTGCTTATTACTTAAATGCAACTATTGGATTAATGGTTTGTGGTGTTAAAGTAATTTTAGTACCAGATTTTAAAATAGAAGAATATCCAAATTTAATAGATAAATATAAACCAAATATTATTTATTCTGGACCAATTCTTTTAAAAGCAATGGCAAAATCAAATGTAAGTGATTTTAGTTATTTAACATCTCCTTGCTCTGGTGGAGATAAATTATTAGTAAATGAAGAAGAAGAAATAAATTTAGAATTCAAAAAAAGAGGAGCCCTAGCAGTTCAACAAGGTTATGGAGCAAGTGAAGAAACAGCTGTTGCAACATGTAATCCATACAATATGAGAAAAGTAGGAAGTATAGGAATTCCTATTAATGGTGTTTCTATGGCAATGTTTGAGTATCGTACAGATAAAGAAATTCCTTATGGAAAAAACTTAAAAGGAGAAATTTGTTTAACAGGTCCAACAGTTATGAAAGGATACTTAGAAAATAAGGAAGCAACTAATCATGTTTTAATGAAACATAGTGATGGCACTATTTGGGTTCATTCAGATGACTTTGGAATAATGGATGAAGATGGTTTTATTTTCCATAAAGGAAGAGCCAAAAGAATGTTAACAAGAAATGGTGGCAAAGTTTGGCTTACTGATATTGAAGAAATTGCTAAAACTCTACCTTTTATAGACGATGTATGTGCTTGTAAATTAGATGATGAAATAGAAAGAGAAGTACCTGTTTTACATGTAGTATTTAAAGAATCTAATTTAGATGAACAAAAAATGATAGAAATATTAAATAATTTAATTAAAGAAAAATGTCAAGCAACGTTTGTTCCAAAATACTATATAATTAAAGAAAGTTTACCTTATACAGAAACAAATAAAAAGTTAAATTTCAAACTACTTGAAAGTGAAGATATATTAGATAGTAGTAATTATAATATTCAAGGTAATATTATTAAACCAATTCAAAAAGTAAAAATTAAGAGAAATTAATCTCTTTTTTTCTTGTTGTTTTAAAAAATATTTTATATAATTAGAATAGGTGATATAATGGAAAGTTTTTATTTTACTATTTACGGTTTAGTATTTTTAATTTTATTAATAATAATTTATTTTCCTAAAAAGAAGATAAAATTATTAGAAAACAGTATTTATTCTATTTTAATTATTGCTACTTTAATATGTAGTTTAACTGAGGTAATATCCTTTATACTTGTTAAAAATAATATATCTTCTAATTCACTTTTATATTTATATACTTTAAAAATATTATTTTTAGGATTTTTATCATGGTTATATTTTTTTAGTTTATATGTAATTATTACAAGTGTTAAAAATAATGAAAACGAAAATAAATTAAGAAAAATAATTAATAAATCTCTTTATGGATTTGGAATTATTTCATTATTAATAGTGTTTTTACCGATTATTATTACAAATAAAAATGGTATGTTATTACCAAGTGGTCCAGCTGTTAATTTATTATATATCACTGCATTTATTTGTATTATTATGATGTTATTTACTTTCTTTAAAAATGTAAAAAAATTTAAAGATAAAAAATATGTTCCTTTATATTTATTAATAATATTATTTTCTTTTGTTATAGTTATTCAGAATATATTTCCTAGTTTATTACTTATAAATCCGTCTTTTGTTTTAATTACCTTTGTCATGTATTTTACAATAGAAAATCCAGATGTTAAAATGAATACAGAACTTGCTAAAAATAGAAATTTAATTCAAAATGCTATGGAAGAAAAAAATAACTTTTTATTTATTGTTTCAACATCTCTTAGAAATACAATTAATAATTTAAATGAATTAAGTTTAAATGTTATTAAAAAAGATAGTAAAGGTCTTTTTAAAGAAGATTTATTGGAAATTAATAATGAAATTAAGTATTTATCTTTTACAATAAATGATGTTTTAAATGTATCAACTATGGATATAAATGAAATTAAAATAATAGAAAATAAATATAATTTGAAAAAATTAATAGAAAAAATTAAATTAGTAAATAAAGCAAAAGTTAATGATAATTTAAATTTTAGAGTAGAATTTAGTTCATCTTTACCTGATTATTTTTATGGTGATAAAACATTACTATCCTTAGTTATTACTTCTTTACTTAATAATGCTTTTAAGTATACTGAAACTGGTTTTATTGAACTTAGAATAAATGGTATAGTTAAATATGATATGTGTAGATTAATTATTACAATTGAAGATTCAGGATGTGGTATTAGTATTTCTAAAATAAATGAATTGTTAACTGATAAAAATATAACTAAGAAAGAACTTGAGAGATTAGATACTAATGATTTAAGTATTAGTTTAATTAAAAAAATTATTAAGAAAATGGGAGGATACTTTATTATTAAAAGTAAAGTAGGATTTGGAACTGAGGTTAAGTTTGTTTTAGATCAAAAAATAATAGGTCATAATGATAATAATAATATTATTATAAATAATAATAAAGTATTGGTTGCAACAAGTGATATTAATTTATTTAAGATTATAAATAAATACTTAGAAAATAATTATTTAGTAGAAAAATCTTTATATGAACAAGATATAATTGATAAAATAAAAAATAAACAAGAGTATAAATATATTTTAATAGATGATAATTTAGATACTAGAGCTTTACCTATTTTAAATAAAATAAAAACTTTAAATAATAAAATACCTATTATAGTTATTTTAGATAAAGATACATCGGTTATTAAAAAACAATTTTTAAAAGATGGTTTTAGTGATTATATATTAAGAAGTAATATAGAAAGTGATATTAAAAAACTTTTATAGTGTCCAATTAAATAAATAAAATGTAAAAAAATATTTGACATAGAAAAATAAATATGTATAATATCATGATGTGAGGTATTGTATGAAGAATTTACATATTGAAAATGAAGCAGTAGAATTATTAAAAAATGAAAGTGTTGTTTTAGATAGAAAAACAAGTAAAAAAATGGTAGGTTTAGCATCTATTGATAAACCTTGGTTAAAATATTACAAGGAAGGTGTAGAAAAAGAAAGTGTTCCAAGTGATTTAATTTATGAAGATATTTTAAAAAGTGCTAGTACTATTCCTAATGTAGTAGCAATTAAATATTTTAATCGTAATATTACGTATTTAGAACTTGCTAAAAATATTATTGCAGTAAGAAATGCTTATAGTAAAATGGGAATTAAAAAAGGTGATGCAGTTGCATTTACTACTCCCACTTTACCAGAAGTAATTTATTCTTTCTTAGCTCTAAATTCCTTAGGAGCAATATCTTGTTTTATCGATCCAAGAACTGGGGCTGAAAGAATTAAGAAATGTTTAAAAAGTTGTAATGCTAAAACTCTTGTAACAATTGATTTAGCTCTTCCTTTAATTGATAGAATAGTGGAAGATACTAATGTTAGAGAAATTATTTCTTTATCAGCAACTAATTCTTTAGCGAATGGCTTAAATTATGTATATCGGGGAAAAGATGCAATTGAATCTTTCTTTAAAAAGAAAACTTTAAGAAATAGTTATATTAATTGGCCTAAGTTCTTTAAAGACGGTAAGAATTTTAGTTCTAAATCAGTTAATTATGAAGAAAAAATGCCAACAGCAATTGTATATACTAGTGGAACTAGTAGTGATCCTAAGGGAGTTATTGTTAGTAATGATGCTTTAAATGCCCTTGCTTATCAATATGAATTATCAGGTGTTGAACATCATCCAGGTGATAAATTTTTAAATGTTATGCCTCTTTTCTTATTATATGGACTTGCTTGCGGAGTTGTCATGCCACTTAAACTTGGAATGACTAATATTGTAGTTCCTCAAGTAGATTTTTCAAAAATAGGGGATTTAGTTTTAAAACATAAACCAAAATATTTTATGTTAAATCCAATTTTATTTGATAATTTAAGAAAATCAAAGGCCATGGAAGGTGCTGATTTATCTCAAATAGTAAGTGCTGGGGTAGGAGGCTCAGGAATTACTCATAATCAAGAAATAGATGATAATTTATTCTTAGAATCTCATGGCTGTAAAAAACGTTTAGGAAAAGGTTATGGAGCAACTGAGGGAGGTTCTGCTCTTGTTGCTGTAACATCAAATGAAACTGATGCTCTTGGTAGTGCCGGAGTTCCACTTCCTTTGAATACTGTTTCAATTTTTAAATATGATTTAGACGAAGATGGAGAAATAATTAGAAGTGATGAAGAACTTTCCTATAATCAAGTAGGAGAAATTTGTGTAACTGGTCCTACTTTAATGACATCATACTTGAATAATCCCGAATTAACTAAAAAAGTATTAAGAAAACACAGAGATGGTAAAACTTGGCTTCATACAGGTGATTATGGAACCATGAACGAAGATGGAAAATTATTTGTTGGTAATAGAATAGGTAGAATGATAATTACTCCTGATTCTCATAATGTTTACTTACCACCAATAGAAGAAGTAATTTCAAAACATAAAGATGTTGAAGAAGTTGCAGTTGTCGGACGTGATGCACCTGGTTTTGAAAAAGGAAAAAGACCAAAGGCTGTAATAGTTTTAAAAAATAATGTTGATAAATACAATTTAGTTCAAGAATTACTTGAAATGCAACAAACTGAACTTCCAGAAAGAGACGTTGCGTATTATTATGAATTCTTAGATAAAATGCCAGTTGCTTTATCTGGAAAAGTTGACTATAAAAAACTAGAAAAAGAAATAACTGGAGAATTAATTGAACCAGAAGTTAAAATATCTAGTTTAATAAAACAAAAAACTTTAAAAAAATAATTATAAATATATATCATTTCCTTAATTTATGATACAATTAAACTAAGGAAGTGATTTTTTTATGAATATAGGTTTTACTTTTTCAACATGTAGTCTCTTTTATAGTATTTTATTAACTATTATGTATTTTTCTAAAAAAAGACTTAATCGAGTAGAAAATAAAATCTATGGGAGTTTAATAATTTGTAATTTAATAGGCGTAATACTTGCAGTTTCTTGTTATTATACAATTAATAATATGGATAATATGCCTTTTCTAAATTATATAGTATCTAAATCTTTATTAATATATTATCTTGCTTGGATTACTATTTTTACGATTTATGTTTTTGTTATTTCCTATCAAAAGAAAGTAAGAAACGAAGAAGAAAAAAATAAAAATATTAAAAAAATATCTAAATTATTTACTATTTTATTTTTCTTAATAACAATTCTTGTTTGTATTTTACCTCTATATTTTCATAATACAAATGGAATAATTTATTCTTATGGACCTAGTGCTAATTTACTTTATGTTGTAATACCACTTTATATAGTAAGTTTCTTCTTATATATGGTAAAAAACCTTAAATATTTAAGAAGTAAAGAATATATTCCTTTATTTGTATTTATTCTAATAGGTACGGTTGTAACAATTATTCAAAAATTAAATCCAGGTTTATTATTAATGACAGCCATGGAAACATTTATTACGATGCTTATGTATTTTACAATTGAAAACCCAGACGTTAAAATGATTGCTGAATTAAATAAAAATCGTAGTTTAATTAATAGAACTTTACAAGAAAAATCAAATTTCTTGTTTGTAGCATCAAATAAAGTTACAAATCCTTTGAAAAAAATAATTGATATAACAAATGATACAAATGGTACCAAACAAGAATTAGAAGAAAAAGTAAAAGAAGTAAATAATTTATCAAGATGCTTATCTTTTACGGTTAATAATATCATGAATGTTTCAACAATGGATGCTAATAATATAAAAGTATATAATAATAGTTATAATCCAAGATTATTAATTGAGAAAATAAAGCTAAAAAAAGAAAAAGAAGTTAGTAATAATATTGATTTAAGATTTAATATTAGTAATACTTTACCAAATACTTTATATGGAGATAAAACTTTACTTGAAATAGTTATAGAATCTATTATAAATAATGCTATTAAAAATACTAAAGAAGGCTTTATTGAAGTAACTTTAGATGTAATAGTTAAATATGATATGTGCCGTATAATATTTGTAGTAGAAGATTCAGGATGTGGAATGTCAATTGATAAAGTTAATTATTTATTAACAATCGATGAAGAATTAAATGAAGAAGAACTTAAAAGATTAGATACAAATGATGTAAATATTAATACTATTAAAAAAATTATTAAGAAAATGGGTGGATATTTTACTTTAAAAAGTGAAGATAAAAAGGGAAGTGAAGTTAAGTTTGTTCTAGATCAAAAAATTGAAAATCCCATAAAATTTAATTTAAATAGTAATAATGAAATACTTGTAGCATCAAACAATTTAGAACTTACTAATAAAATAGCCAAGATATTAGAAAATAAAGATTATATTGTTGATAATTCTATTTATGCAAATGATATCTTTGATAAAATTAAATCAGGTGAAAAGTATAAATATATTATAATAGATGATAGTATTGAAGAAAGAGCTTTACCTATTTTAAATAAATTAAAAAATATAAATGGTTTTAAAACACCGGTTATTGTTATTTTAAATGATGATACAAGTTTTATAAAAAAACATTTCTTAGAAGATGGCTTTAGTGATTATATCTTAAAAAGTAGCATGAAAGAAGATATAGAAAGGATATTTAAATAATGTATTTTAAAAAAATTGAAACAGAAAGATTATATTTATCTCCTACAAGTGTAGATGATGCAGCAAAATATGTAGAGTGGTTAAATAATCATGAAATAAGTAAATACTTAGGTGGAACATCAAGAATTTATACCTTAGATGGTGAGAAAAAATGGATAGAAGAAACTAACCAAAATGGTTATGTCTTTGCAATTGTTAGTAAAGATAAAGATAAATTAATTGGTAATTGTGGTTTTGTTTCTTTAGATAAATTAATGGGAAAAGCAGAGATTGGAATATTTATAGGAGATAATGATTATTTAGGAAAAGGTTATGGAACCGAAGTATTAAAAGCCTTAGTAAAATATGGTTTTGATCATTTACTTTTAAATAATATAATGTTAAAAGTATTTTCCTTTAATGAAAGAGCGATTAAATCATATAAAAAGGTTGGTTTTAAAGAATTTGGTAGACGTCATAAGTGTTATAATCTAGAAAATACTTGGCATGATGAAATTTATATGGAAATATTAAGAAAAGATTTTTATAAAGAATAAAAAGTAAATATTTGGTTAACCTAGTACTGGTGATATTATGTCTTTAAAAATGGTTGTTATAAAAGGTTGTATTGCAGTTATCTATTTATTTTTAGTAATTAAAACTCTTGGTAAAAAACAAATAAGTGAATTAAATATATTTGATTATATAATAGGTTTATCACTTGGTAATATTGCAGCTGAGATGACAGTTAATGATGAAATTACTATAATAGAAGGATTAATTTCAATGACTATATATGGAGTGTTTTCTTTATTTGTTTCTTATATTACTAGTAAAAGTATTATAGCTAGACGTTTTATAACAGGCTTTCCAGTTGTTTTAATAGAAAACGGGAAAATTAGTAAAGAGCAATTAACTAAGTGTAAAATTGATATAAATGATTTATTACAAGATGCAAGAGAAAGTGGTTATTTTAATATAACTGAGATTAATTATGCAATTATGGAGCCAAGTGGTAAAATTAGTTTTTTACCAAAAGCAAGGTACCAACCAACAACTCCAAATGATATGAAATTAAAAGTAGATGAAAATAAATTAACGGCTAATTTAGTAATAGATGGGAATATTATGTTTGAAAATATAAAAGCCATTGGTCATGATAGAAAATGGTTAGAAAAAAGGCTTAATAATTTAGGTTATAATGATTTTAGTAAAATATTATTAGTAACTTGTGATGAAAAAGAACAACTTACAGTTTACAAAAATGATGAAAAAGTTTCAAAAAGTGTTTTAGAATAACACTTTTTTTAATATAATTATTAGTGCTTACTGTAAAGTTTAAAAATCGTAAAATATTAATTATAAAAAAATATTATTATTATAAGGTTATATTTATAACTAAAAAAAGTTGAAAAAGTTCTTGAAAAAAGTAGACAACTATGCTATATTATGTACGAAGTAATTTATTACTTTAATAACTTCTTGGCTTTTTTAAGTCCATTAGTCCAAAAGGAGGTGTAATAATGCGTAATTATGAACTTATGTTTGTTGTAAGACCAACATTAGAAGAAGAAGCAACTTTAAGTCTAGTAGCAAATATTAAAAATATTCTTGAACAACAAAAAGTTAAACTTGTATCTGAAAAGAATATGGGTCGTCGTGAACTTGCTTATGAAGTAAAAGGTTTCAAGAATGGTAATTACTTTTTATTAGTTGTTGAGGCAACACCTGATGCTGTTAAAGAATTTGATCGTGTTGCAAACATTAATGAAGATATTATAAGACATATCGTTGTTAAAGTAGAAAAATAGGAGTAATTTATGAACAAAGTGTTTTTAGTAGGTAGATTAACTAGAGATTTCGATGTTAGATATGGAGCTAGTAATAATGCTGTTGCTAGATCAAGTCTTGCTGTTGATAGACAATTCACTAATCAAAATGGTGAAAGAGAAGCAGATTTTATTAACATTGTTGCTTTTGGTAATCGTGCTGAAACTATGAAAAAATATTTAGTTAAAGGAAGTCAAATTGCTATTAGTGGTCGTATACAAACAGGATCATATGATGGAACAGATGGTAAAAAGGTTTACACAACTGATGTTGTAGTTGATGAATTTCAATTCTTAGATAGTAAGTCTTCAAGAGAAGCAAATAGTAGTACTACTACAAGTGCTCCTAGTGATGTAACTCCATATGACTTTAGTGATAATTCATCTAATATTGAACCAGATCCATTTAAAGATTTCGGTGATAAAATCGAAGTAGATGATAGCGATTTACCTTTCTAGTTAGGAGGATAAAATGGCAGAATTTTATAGAAAAAAGAAAAAAGTATGTTTTATGTGTACAACAGGTAAAGATATTAACTATAAAGATGTAGATATTTTAAAAAAATACATCAACGATAAAGGAAAAATCTTACCTCGTCGTGTAACAGGTGCATGTGCTAAACATCAAAGACATATAGCAGAACAAATTAAAAAAGCTCGTGCAATTGCATTACTTCCATATACAAATAAATAGGATAACTTCTATTTATTTTTTTTTAGATTTATGTTAGTATATAAACCCGAGGTGATAACATGTCTAATTTAAATGATTTTAACAATAAATCAAATAAACCAGAAGATTTTTTGTATACAGATATCTTAAATAAATATGATAATTTATATGAATATTATACTTTGTTAAAAATGAAGTCAACTCTTGATATGAGTAATTTTAGTGCACTTGATTTAGAAAATAGTGTATATTGTATACAAGAAAGGGTATTGACAGATAAAGAAAAAATAAAATATGAATTTAATCACATTATTAATTATTTAAAAAATAATAGTGATTTACTTGATAGTAAAACTTTAACTTTAGTAATTAATCTATTAAAAGAACTAAAAATAACATTTAAAAACTTAAATACAACTGAAGATATTGAACATGCTAAAATATTAGTATTTAAAATTCAAGTACTTTTAAATATCAAATCAGCATTTTATACAATTGTAGAACCAATGCTTAATAAAAATGAAAAGGGTAAGGTAAAATAAAATGGAATTAGATTTTTTATTAACAACATATCTTGATGAAATTAATATGGATATTTATAATTTATCTTTTTATCCATTTAATATAAATTTAGATATTAATAATCAATTGAATTTGGATATTATTGATAAATTTCAGTTAGTATTAAATTCTTTAAATCTCGATAAAGAAAAGAAATTAAATTTACAGGAATCTCTTAATTACTGTAGATTAAATTATAAAAAGTGTAGTGATTCCACAAAATTAGATATTAATGATTCTAATTATATAAAATTAATTACAGATATTAAATTTTTATATCAAGAATATTTAAAAGAAAGAGAGAAAATTAAAAATTATTTATATAAAATTAATATAATAAAAAAATATCAAGAACTTATTCAAAAGGATACATTTACTATTAAAGAAATATCTGACTTATTAAACCAATTAGAATTAGATGAAGCTTTAATAGATGAAATATTAGATAATCTAATAATTACTAATTTTTTAGCTTTAAAAAATGAGGTTTTAGAATTATATGGTAATGAATATGTAAAAGGAGTAGAAAAATTATTAAATAATCGTGAACAAGAACTTGAAAGAATAAAAAAAGATTTTGAAGCTCTGGAAGATGATGAAATATTTGCAGATATAGAATTCGATATAGAAAAAATTGAAAATAATAAAAATCAATTTGGTATTTCGATAAATGACACTGAAAAAGGTTTAATTTCTACAATTGATAACCTTATATCTTGGTTAAAAAAAGAAATATTTTATCTCGATAATTATCTTAAAAAAAATAAAATTTGGGGTTGTTATGAATATTCGACTATAAAAAATGATTTTCAAAAACTTTCAGAAGAATATAAAAATAAAATAAGAGAAAATCTTAATTATAAAAAAGAAAATGGTTCATCAGTTGCTTATAAAAATATTGATTGTATTGTGGAAGACGAGTTCACTGAATGGCTAGCATTTATTAAAGAATATTTAGAAAATTTAAAAAATGATATAGAAAATTTTGAAAGTAAGTATAATTCAGAACAAGAAATATTTTTTGATGATTCAACTACTTTAATAAACTTTTTAGATAACTGTTCAAAAAAAGAAAATCCAATTATTTTCTGGTTGGGAGGAGCGGATAGTGATAAAGCTTATTTAAAAAAAGAATTACCAAATAGTTATCAAGAAGTATGTAGAGATGCCCATGATGCTCTTGGTTATAGTCGCTTTCCAAAATTTAAAAAGACATTTGAATGTCTAAGAAAATTAGATGAAAATACTCTTGGTAATTCATGGATACATGCTATAAGAAGCTTAATTACTCATTCTTTCAAAGAAGTAAGAATTGATTCTAAAAAAATAGCACTTAGAATTTATTATATTATTTATAATAATACAGTTATTATTTTAAAATTTGATTGTAAAACAAGACTTAATACTCCTGAAGTATATAATGCTATTGAAAATAGTATGAAACTTCAATCTTTTAAAAATTTGAAAAATGCTTTAATAAATAATGATAAAAAAGTATATGCACAATATAGATATATAGAAAGACTTATATTTCAAGATATAGATGAAAAAGTAAGTTTAAATGATTCAAAACAAGAAAAAAATAGTAAAAAAAGACAAAAAAATAAAAATATGAGTTAAAATAAATTCATATTTTTTTGACTATATACTAAGTATATTGTATTATATAATCAAAGGAATATTTATTATGAACTATAAAATAAGAAAAATAAGAAAAGATGATTATAAAAAAGTAGCTCAGGTAGTTACTATGTCTTGGAATGAAACATATAAAGATATAGTTCCTAAATGGTTTTTAGATGAATTAAAGAAAAACGAAGAAGAAAGAGCAAATCAAATGCTTGTTGATTTTGAAAATAATAATTACTTAGTTTTAGAAGTTAATAAAGAAGTAGTTGGTTTTGTATGGTATGGTATAGCAACTGATGAAGATTATAAAAATCATGGTGAAATTAAAGCTTTATATATCATAAAAAAATATCAAGGAAATGGTTATGGAAAAGAATTATTTAAAGAAGCTGTAAAAGAACTAAAAAAAATGAAGTTTGATAAGATGATAATTTCTTGTCTTAAGAAAAATCCTGCTAATGAATTTTATAAACATATGGGTGGAATATATCTAAAAGATGGTGAGTTTAAAAAATTAAAATTACCTGAAAATATCTATTATTTTAATATTTAAGATCTAAAAAATAACTTGTAGTGTTACAATTGATGTGAAACAAATTTATAGAAAAAAAGTGATTCAAGTCGTATAATATTGAGTTGATAAAAACAAATATTAA
>CADBSI010000034.1 GCA_902797275.1 uncultured Erysipelotrichaceae bacterium
ATATTCCATTTGTTCAAATTCTATAGTTCTAAAAGTAAAGTTACCTGGAGTTATTTCATTTCTAAAAGCTTTACCTATTTGTCCTATACTAAAAGGTAATTTAGCTCTCATACTTCTTTGAACATTTAAAAAGTTAACATATTCTCCTTGAGCATTTTCAGGTCTTAAGTAAATAACATTTTTATTATCATTTACAACTCCTCTATAAGTTTGAAACATTAAATTGAATTCTCTAATCTCAGTAAAATTAGATTTACCACATTTTGGACATGGTACTTTATTTTCTTTAATAAAGTTCATCATTTCTTCTTTAGTCATAGAATCCCCGATTGAACTATTAGTAAAATCATTAATTAGATTATCAACTCTATGTCTTGCTTTACATTCTTTGCAATCTGCCAATGGATCAGAAAAACTTGCAACGTGTCCTGATGCTTCCCATACTCTTGGATGCATTAATATATCAGCATCTAATTCATAAGCATTTGGTCTTTCTTGAATAAATCTCTTTCTCCAAGCATCTTTAATACTATTTTTTAATCTACTACCAAGTGGTCCGTAATCCCAAGTATTAGCAAGTCCTCCATATATTTCACTTCCTTGAAATATAAATCCATATTGTTTACAATAATTAACTAAATCTTCCATTTTCATAAATATTCCTCCTAAATAAAAAAGAAACCCTTAAGATGTAAAGACGATTTACCGCGGTTCCACTTTACTTATTCCTAAGAATCCCTTTAATTACATAACTGATAGGTTTCCAAGCCCGTCTTCGTTTTCTAAATTAATTATATATATTTTTTTAACTTTTGTAAATAGCCTAACTATATTTTTTTAATAAGTCTTTTCATTTCTTCTTCTAAATTTTCTAAAATTAAGCAATCATTAAAGCCATCTTTGATAAAATATTTTGCTAATTCATTTTCATTCTTATTTAACATTATTACTATTGGCACTTTAATATTATTATATTTTATTTTTTGCATAAATTCATAACCACTCATTAAATTAATTTTATTAGAAACTAAAATAAGTTTAAATTCTTTATTATTTTTAAGCATATCAATTGCATAATTTTCATCTAAAATGGTTGAAAAATTGAATTAATATTTATTGATTATCTTTTTAGTTTTAGCAATCAATTCTTTATCACTAGATAAAACCAATACTTTCCCTGTTTCATTAATTACATTAAATTGATTATCCATTTTTTTATCATTATTTAATTTTTTCTGATCGATAATAAAAATTATTTCTGTACCATCATGATTTGACTTTATCATCAAATGACCACCAATTAATTTAATTAATTTTTGACATAATTTTATACTTATTTTTTTATCTTCTAGTTTTTTAATATCATTATCGCTTAATTCAGTTGATACATTTAAAATATCATTTATTTCTTGCAAAGAATAAATATTTTTTTCACTTTTGATATTAAAAATAATTCTACATGTATCAGATTTTTCTAATAAATTAACTTTAAAGTCTACTGAATTGTTTTCACTTTTTTTAAAAGTATCAACTATAATAGAATATAATATTTGTTGAATTAATATATAATCACCATATAAAATCGGTAAATTATTAGAAATATTAGTATTTAATTTATTATCAATTTTTAAATCACTTTTTACTTGTATTATTAATTTATCTATTACATTTTTTAAGTTATATTTTATGTCTTTTTTCTTAACTCTAGAAATATCAATTGAAGATATATCTAAAACATCATTAATTAAAAAGTTTAAATTTTCTAATTCATAATTTAATAATTTTATTTTTTCTTCTATATTATTATTTTGATTATTTTCAATATCATCAACATATTTTTTCATATTAACAATTGGTTGTTTTACCTTCTCAGTCATTTCAAATAAAAAATTATATTTGTCTTCATAACTTTGTTCTACTAAAGTTTTATTTTTATACAGCTCATTTAATAATTTAATATCAGGATTTTCAACAGTAAAATACATTATTAAGTTTATATATACTAAAATTGATGGTATAACTAATAAATTTGGTTGAGTTATTCTTATTATAGCAATAAAAACTAAAAATATAAGAAGAACAAAAATAGGAATATATTTCTTAGTAAAAACTTTTTTAATATTTTTTATAATTATTATAAAAATCATAAGTAAATAGAATAACGCCATCAAATAAACAATAATAGTACTTGAACCACTTATTCCCATAACACCATCTTTATTATATAAAACTAATGGTAAAGCAAATTCTAATATAATTATAAAAATATTTAGATACATTAAATCTTTTTTTATTTTTTCATATTTACTAATATCATCTGATTTATAAGTAATATAATATACGTACAAAAATAATAAATATGGCCACAGTATATAATGAATAAAATCCATTTTATTCAAAAGCCAAATTATTTTATAAGTAAAATTATTATAACAAGTATACCCAAGTAATATAACTATTAAAGATATTAAAATATCAATACCACTACTAATTAACATATAACTATAAAGTTTTGTTTCTTCATAGTTAACTCTTTTTCTTGTAAAAAATAAAATCAACAATAATATTGCTATCAAAAATCCTGCTATAGGAAAATATAAATTTGTCATCACTACTCCTATTTTTTAACAAATACTCTATTTATTGGATAATCTTGATACATATAAAGATTATTTCCATAAATATATTTTTCTTCTTTTTGATAATCATACTTAAATATTTTGGTATCCATTTTTAAAGCATCATGATTTGAAAAAACTTGAAAATCTAATTCATCTCGTTTCATGGTTGGCTGACTTTCATATATCATCCATTTTAAAGTAGCCATTGCTTCTTTTAATTCTTCTAGTTTAGTTTTTTCATCACTATCTATTTCAACATAGATAGGTTTTCCTATCATAACAACACATTTTTTTATCATATTTTTTTCAAGTTGTTCAATTTTATCTGTTTCAATGTATTCCATTACAATAGGAATTATCGGTTTTCCAGTTATTTTAGCAATTTTTATTACCCCCATGTGAAACGGGAGAAGTAACTTAGCAGGATGAACACACCAAGTTCCTTCTGGAAAAATTACAACATTTCTTTTTTGTAATACTTTTTCTATTAAAGCATTTCTTCCTTTAAATGCTGATGTTTCATCATTTCTATCAATAAAAACGCATGATCCTAGTTTTAATAATACTTTATTCATTGTATTTAAACTATCTTTAGCACATAAAGAGTAAAAGTTTTTTGTTAAAATTTCTTGTAAAGTATAATAATCATGACTATTAGAATGATTACAAGCAAAAATACATGTATCATCTAATATATTTTCTTGTCCTAAAACTTCAAGTTCATATTTTCTAATACTTTTAGCTAAAGCTTGATAAATTTCATGGATATCTTTGTATGTTTTATCTTGTAATAATGCTTGTTTTTTATAATATTCTCTTATTCTTAAATAATATTCTTTTTGTTCTTCTTTGGTTAATTTTTTTTCTTCTTCTCTTGATAAAAATTTAAAATTATTCTTCATATTAACTATTTATCTCTTTTATTTTATCTTCTATTCTTTTAGCATATTCAAGTGATTCATCATAAACAAAGTTAAGCTCTGGAGTATGACGCATATCAATTCTTTTAGCAAGCATCGATCTTAAATAGCCTTCACTGTCTCTTAATTCTTTAGAAACTAATTTCTTGTCTTCATTAAAACAAGTATAATATACTTTAGCAAAACTTAAATCATTGGTTATTTTTACACTCGTTATAACAACACTTTTTAAAACTTCATTTTTAACTTCCGTTCCAAAGATAATATTTAACTCCTCCATAAAAGCGTTATTATATCTTTCTAATTTAACAGCTTGCATTATTTTTTCACCTCAACATTTGTAAATGTTTCAATGATATCTCCTTCTTTAATGTCTTGATAGCCATCAAGAGTGATACCACAGTCATAACCATTTTTAACTTCTTTAACACTGTCTTTTTCTCTTTGTAAAGAACCAATTTTACCAGTATAAATAACTACTCCATCACGAATAAGTCTAGCTGAAGAACCATTTTTAATAGTACCTGAATTAACATGAGATCCTGCTATAATACCAATTTTTGAGAATTTAAATATTTGTCTTACTTCGGCTTCACCTAAAATAACTTCTTCAAATACTGGATCAAGCATTCCTTTAATAGCACTTTCCATATCTTCTACAACTTTATAAATAATATTATATAATCTAATATCAACATTTTTTTCTTTAGCAAAATCCATTATTTTAGCATTAGGTCTTACATTAAAGCCAATGATAATAGCATGAGAAGCATCAGCTAGAATAACATCACTTTCCGTGATTGCTCCAACTCCACTTCTAATAACATTTACCCAAACACCATCAATATTAATTTTACCAAGAGATTGTTTAACAGCTTCTTCACTACCTTTAACATCACATTTTAAAACGACATTAATTTCTTTTTCACCAGCTTCAACCATACCAAACAAGTCTTCTAAACTCATACCTGCTTTATTAGTATCAACACTCTTACTTCTAACTTGTCTTTCTAAAGAAATTGTTCTTGCTTCTTTTTCCGTTTCAAAAGCCATAAATTTGTCCCCTGCTAAAGGTAATTCATTGATACCGGTTATTTCAACTGGAGTTGATGGAGTTGCACTGGTAATATTATTTCCTCTATCATCTTTTAAAGTTCTAATTTTACCATAGCTAGTTCCAATTACAACTGGATCTCCTAAACGAAGAGTTCCACTTTGAACAAGTAAACTAACAATACTTCCTACTTTAGAATCATTTCTAGCTTCAAGAACAGTTCCGGTTGCATAACGGTTTGGATTAGCTTTCAAATCTTCAAGTTCACTTACTAAAAGAAGTGTTTCTAGTAATTCTTTAACCCCATCACCTTTTTTAGCTGAGATATTACAAGTAATTACATCTCCTCCAAATTTTTCAGGAACAAGTCCGTACTCGGTTAATTCGGTTAAAACTCGATCAACATTTGCTTCTGGTAAATCAATTTTATTAACAGCAACAACAATTGGAACTCCAGCAGCTTTAGCATGATCAATTGCTTCTTTAGTTTGAGGCATTAC
>CADBSI010000035.1 GCA_902797275.1 uncultured Erysipelotrichaceae bacterium
GGGTAGTCCAAGCCAGCTGATATGGAATAGGCATCATGGTTTAAAACATAGGTTTTCATTCCATGAAGTATTCCAATATTGTTTTCTTTAATACTACTAGCATGTCTTATATTATCTCCTCCAGCTTCTATTCCGATTAATCTTACATCATCTTTTAAGAAAGCTTTAAATAAACCAAGACTATTACTTCCTCCTCCACAACAAGCAACAAGAGCGGTTGGTAGTTTTTTCTCTTTTTTAAGAATTTGCTTTCTTGCTTCAGTTCCAATTATTCCTTGAAAATAACTAACAATTTCCGGATAAGGACTAGGTCCGACCGTTGAACCAACTAAGTAATAAGTATCAGGATTTTTACTATAATAAGAAAATGCTTCATCTACAGCTTCTTTTAAAGTTCTTGTTCCCTTGTTAACTGCTACTACCTTGCTACCTAACATTTTCATTTTTAAAACATTTCTTTGTTGTCTTTTAATATCAACGCTTCCCATGAAAATAGTACATTTCATTTTAAATAAAGCACAAACAGTACTAACAGCAACCCCATGACTTCCCGCCCCCGTTTCGGCTATTATATGAGTTTTTCCCATTTTTCTAGCTAATAATATTTGACCTAGAGCATTATTAATTTTATGACTACCACAAAAATTCATATCTTCTCTTTTTAAATAGATTTTAGCTCCTCCAAGAGAATTAGTTAAGTTCTTAGCATAATATAAATTACTAGGTCTTCCTACATATTCTTTTAAATATGAAAGATATTCTTTTTTAAACTCTTTATCTTTCTTAACTTCTTTAAAACTATTTTCTAGTTCTTTTAATCTTTCTTTTAGCATGTCATCTACATACATGCCACCAAATTCTCCATACATATTTATTTCCTCCTTTTTAGTATGAAAAAAAAGTATGCATAAATTTCATACATACCTTTTATTTAATGTTTAATACTAATTAAATAACGACAAAGAATGTATGAACTAAATCCATACATTAAGCCATGATAAGTTGTAGTTATTTTTTTTATTTATATTAAACATATTTCTCCTTATTGGCAGGGATAGTAGGAATCGAACCAACATCTACGGTTTTGGAGACCAGTATTTTACCATTAAACTATATCCCTAGAAATTATTTTGATTTAATCAAAATAATCTATTCTTAAAGCTTTTTTAAATTTAGCTAAATTTTCTTTAGCAACCCCTCTTGCTTCTTCTGTTCCTTTTTTTAGAATTTCCATGACATTATTCATATCTTTTTGATATTCCAATCTTCTTGCTCTAATAGGTGTTAAGAACTCATTTAAAATATTAAATAAGATTTTTTTAATGTACATATCTCCTACTCCACCTTTTTGATAAGCTTTTTTAAGTTCATCTAAGCTTTCGTAGTCATTACAATATTTTTTAAAAGATTCACTATCTGCAAAAGCATCTAAATAAGTAAATACAACATTTCCTTCTACTTTACCTGGATCTGATACTTTTATATGATCTGGATCAGTATACATACTTCTTACTTTTTCTCTTAATTCTTCTTCACTATCAGATAAGTAAATACAATTTCCTAAAGATTTACTCATTTTATTTTTACCATCAGTTCCTGGTAAACGAAAACATGTTTCATTATCTGGTAAAAGAGCTTTACATTCAACTAAAGTACTACCATACAAACTATTAAATTTACGTACTATTTCATTAGTTTGTTCAAGCATCGGTAATTGATCAACACCAACTGGAATATCGGTTGCTCTAAATAAAGTAATATCAGCTGCCTGACTTACTGGATAGCACAAGAACCCCATAGGAATATTATTTCGAAATTCCTTTTGTGTAAGTTCACTTTTAACAGTTGGATTTCTTTCAAGTCTTGCAAGAGATACTAAATTTAAATAATAAAATGTATATTCAGTTAACTCAGGAATCATTGATTGAATAAAGAAAACAACTTTCTTAGGATCAACTCCACCTGCTAAATAATCAAGAATAATTTCTTTGATACTATCTCTTATTTTATCAGGATTATCAAAATTATCTGTTAGAGCTTGACTATCAGCTATCATAACATACATTTTAGAATAATCACCTAAGCTTTGCATTTCAAGTCTTTTTTTAATTGATCCAACATAATGACCTAAATGAAGTTTACCTGTTGGTCTATCACCTGTTAATATTATTTTTTCCATAACTCACCTCTTAATTTTTGTTAATATAAGTATAACATTTATCTTTATTAAATCAAGTAAAATTTATTCTTTTATTAATTTTTTTGCCTTTTTTAAATCATTTATTAATTCTTCCATAACTTCTTTTTGATGAAATGGAAATATTATTATATGAGCATATTCTTTATCATTTTCAGTAAAAGTTGCTAATTGATATTTTTTACATATTTCCTCACTTGGTTTTTCAACTATAAAAATATTTCCTAAGTTATTACCTTTCATATATTTAATTTCATTATTTTTTAATAAGTTAGTAAAATATATTATATTATTAATATATGCAAATTTATCACATCTATTAAACATTTCATTTACTATTTGATAAGTTGAAAAAGCTAAGAAGTCTCTTGAACCTGACAAAGTCGTATCATTTTGTCCTATATAATCAATAAAATTATCTTTTATAGTTTCTTTTAGTAATAAAACTCCATTAGTTCTTGATACTCCTAAATACTTATGCATACTAATTGAAATAGAATCAACATCTAAAGACTTAAAATCTAATCTTGGACTATTAACTTGATTACTTGGAATACCTCCGTATAAAGCTGCATCAACATGGATATAAAAAGGTATATTTAAAGTAGTTAAGATTTTTTTTATTAATTCTATGTTATCAATACTACCAGTTTTGGTAGTTCCATAGGTTAAAACTATAATTGCTGGAGATTTATTCTTTTTATAATTTAAAACAATTTTTTCTAGTAAAGAATTAACATCAATTTTAGAATTAACTGTATTAATTTCTTCTTTATTTTGATAATTTGCTTTTAAAATGCTGTAATGAGCATCTTTTGAATAATAAAGAGTTCCATTCGGGTATTTTAAAAAGCCAAGATTTATTCCTTGAATATTTCCTTCGGTTCCTCCTGTTGTTATATAGCCACTATAATCAGTAAGATTTAAATTCTTCTTAAACATTTCAATAATAGCTAACTCATTTTTCTTATTATCCATTAAGTAATTACCAATTTCCTTGGGATCACCACAATTATTCATATAATATAGTTTAGTTTCTAAATATTTTAAGTATTTAGTAAAATAACTAAAATCAACCATATTAGCAGGATAACCAAACATATAATCATGATTTTCTTTATTATCTTTTAAAGTTTTTAAACAATTTTCTAAGTATTCATCATCACTTCTTTTAAAATTTAAAATATCACTTTCATTAAAACCTTTTTTATATAATTCATTATAATCAAGAATACTACCTAGTTTAAATACTATTTTAAAGTATACATCAATCATACTTTCTAAGTATTTAATTTTCTTTTTAATATTTTCTAAATCTGAAATACTTAACTTATTGTTTTCTAACTTCAAAGTATACTCACTAATTAAATCATAATAATATTTAATTTCATTTATATCCATAACTCTCCCATTTGATTATAAAAGATTTTTTCTATAACCACTTAATGTTATGAATTTAAGAAAAAAATAATTCCTATTATACTATTAATCTTGTTTTTTTAATTTTATTTTTAAAGCTAATTCAAAAGCAAATTTGGCTATTAGTGATTTAACATCTAATTTTACATTGCAATTTAAACTTCTTTCTTCCCATTTAACTGCATCTAAATTATCACAAGCATAGAAAAAAGTAAATAAATCCATACCTCTATATTTACTAACAGCCGATGCGGCTGATGCTTCCATTTCTACACATATACAACCCAAATCTTTAAAATGTTTTATTTTACTTCTGGTTTCTTTGTAAATAGCATCGGTTGTCCAAGTATAACCTTCTTTATAGTTAAAATTATATTCTTTTAAAATTTCTTTAAATTCTTTTTTATATTTTTTATTTAAGGTAATATACTTTGAAGACTTCATATAATGATAGCTTGTTCCTTCATCACGATAAGCTCTGGTAGGAATTAAAATTGTACAATCTTCAATAGTACTATCTAATACTCCACAACTACCAAAAATAATTATTTTTCTAACTCCATTAGCATACAATTCTTCGATATCAGCTGCTATAACTGGAGCACCTACTCCGGCTCCAAAAAAGACAAATTCCTCACCCTCATAATTTAAAAGATAAACACTTCTATTAAAGGAAGCATTTTTTATCCAACCTATTTCTTGACAATTATATTCTTTAACAATATTATCAACTAATACTTTAGAAAATATACCAATTGCAACACAGGGAAGTTTTTTACTTCCTTTATAATTCTCTTTAAAACGTATTCCTTTTATTTCAATAAAACCTTCCTCTTCACTATACTTTATCATATAATCACCTCTAATCTAGATATTTCTTTTGAAATTCTTCTTTAAAATTACTTGGCAGGTCTAAATAATTTAAATAATTATCAATAGTTTTATATTTATCAAAAAATAATTTTAAAGTTTTTAACATATAACTTGGTTTAGAATCACCTATAAATTTAGGTAATTTAGGATTTAATTCATGAAATTTTTCAATATCATCATAAATATAAGAATAGCTTAAAGAATAATCAGCTATTATATCTTTTTCATAACAATTTAAAATTAACATAATTAACATAGTAATAACACCTGTTCTATCTTTACCACTGGTACAATGATATAAAACATTAGTTTTGCTATTTAAAATAAGCATCAATACTTCTTTTATTTTTTCTTTATCATCAATTATTTCTATATAACCACTTGGAATATCTTTTTCATATTTTGGACATTTATGCCCTTTTAAAGAAATATTATAATAATTAAATTTATTATTATTTAAAATACTTGGTTTACGATTTATTTCATCACTTGTTCTAAAATCAATTATAGTTTTAATATTATTAGTTAATAAATAATTAATTTCAGTTTCACTCATTTTAAATGGTAAATTACTTCTTATTAAACTCATACTTTTTATTTGTTTATTTTCTTTATTTATGTATCCATCAAGAAGACGCATATTAGATACAAATTCATTTATTATTCTTCGCATAATTACCTCTTTATTATTATTAATGGTATTTCCATTTATCTATCAGTTATACCAGCATGACTACTTTTCATTACTTCATCACCTTTTTTATCTTTAATACCTTTATTAGATTTAGCAAGAAAGAAAAAATCTCCTAAGGTACTTTTTAATCTTTTATTTTCATTTTCAAGTAAATCTTGAACATCAGGATAATCTTCTAAGTAATAATATTCTATATCTGTATGACCATGATCAGATGTTATAATTACTAAACTATTTTCTAATTTTTCTATATATTCTTTTGATTTATCATTTAACATTTTAATACAATCTATTACCTCTTTGGTATTATTACCAAACTCATGAAGTAAACAATCAGGCTCAGTATAATAAGCATAGATATATTTTTTAGTTTTATCACGTGAATATTTAATTATTTTCTTAAACATATCATCTAAATTGGTATAATTTTTTTTCAAAATGGAAAAAGTTCTATGACTTTATATTTCCCTTTTTCATTTATTTCTTCTACTATTGTTTTATATGGCATATAGGTTTTACCAACTGGTATATCACATAAAATATCGGTATCTTTATAAGCATTTTTATATAAAGTTACACTTCTTTTAAGTTCAGGTATATAAGTATCCCAACCAAGCCAATTATGTTCTGCTGGAAATAATCATGTTTGCATACTAGTTGTTGAAGCAGTTGTTGTCGCTGGATGAACAGATGTAATTACTTCTTTTAAATTATCTTTTAAATAATCATCTATTAATTTATTAGTTTCATGAAATGTTTCAAGTTCAAATTTTTTTCTTATCGAATTTGCTACATTTACATTACAATTATTTAAATCACATTTTACTAGTTTCATATTGGCTCCTTTTATGACTTTATTATATCTAAAATATAATAAAATTAAAAGTAAATTTAACTTAACATTTAAATTGGGGTAGTATACGGGATTCGAACCCGCCATCTCTAGAGTCACAATCTAGCATGTTAACCGCTACACTAATACTACCATATAAACTAATACTAAAAAGTATTAGTTAAAATATTTATCAAGATTTAGTATTTTTACCTTTTTTTGTTTGTTGTCATTCATATCTTTAATTGTTACTTCTTCATTTTTCAATTCATCTTCACCTATTAAAATAGTATATTTACTATTTAACCTATTAGCATATTTCATTTGTTGTTTTAAACCTTTTTCTAAATAACAAATATTTACTCTATTTTTTCTTCTTAAAATATCCGCAACTTTATAAACATATTTATAATCATCAACCAAAGAAATAATTAAAACATCTGTTAAAGATTTTATATCATCTGTTAGAATACCTGCTTCTTTTAACTTATAAAATAATCTTGTTAAACCGATTGATATACCTACTCCTGGTAATTTAGTATCTGTATAATACTCTGCTAAATTATCAAATCTACCACCTGAACAAACACTTCCAATTGTTGGATAATCAGTTAAAATGGTTTCGTACACCGTTCCTGTATAATAATCTAGTCCCCTAGCAATAGTTAAATCTATTTGGAAATATTCTTCATTTATTTCCATATCTTTCATGCTTTTTATAACATTTTCTAATTCTTCTAATCCTAGTTTAAAAGTTTCATTTTTAATAATTAAATTTCTTAATTTAGTTATTATTTCTTCATTTGTTCCTGTTATATTAATAAATTCTAATATTTTTTTTATTTGAAAATCCTGAACATTGATTAACTTTAATTCTTCTTTAAAATTTATAAGACCGATTTTTTCTATTTTATCAATTATTCTTAATATATCAGCACTTATATCTTGTAATTTCAATTCTTCAAAAAAGCCATTTAAGATTTTTCTGTTATTAATTTTAATTTTAAATTTACCAAAATTTAATTTTTTAAATATATCAATTATAATTGATGGCATTTCAGCGTCATATCTAAGAGATAAATCTTCTTTTCCTATTACATCAATATCACATTGATAAAATTCTCTAAATCTTCCTTTTTGTGGTCTTTCTCCACGAAATACTTTTCCTATTTGATATCTTTTAAATGGAAAAACTAATTCATTTTGTTTCATAGCAACATATTTAGCAAGCGGTACAGTTAAATCAAACCTAAGTGATAAATCATTCTCACCTTTTAAAAATCTATATATTTGTTTTTCTGTTTCACCGCCAGCTTTGGCAAGTAAAACATTCGAATACTCTATAATTGGTGTATCAAGAGGAACAAAACCATAATTTTGATAAGTTTCTTCTATTACCTTTTTTATTCTATTAAATGCTATTTGATCTTCGGGATTTAATTCCATAAATCCAGGAAGAGTTTTTGGTTCTACTTTCATAAATTTATAATTCTCCTTTGCAATAAAATTCTATTATTTTTTTATATATTTTTTTAGTATCTTCATAAGAAGAAATTTCAATATATTCATTATCTTCATGAGCACTAACAGGACCTGGTCCTAGAATTACTACATTATTCTTATTTATAATATTACCTTCTGTTACATAACTATAGGAAATAGATTTTTTATTTGTTATTGCTTCAATATTTTTTAATGCTTCTTTATTCTCTACTTTACAAGGATAAATATTTGTATATAACTCATATTCTAAATTATATTTTAAAAATACTTTTTCAAGATTTTTTTTAATTCTATCTTGTTCACTTTTAGAAATTGTTCTAAAATCAAATGATAAATAACATTCATCTGGAACCATGTTAATAGCTGTTCCTCCATTTATTAATCCTATATTCATAGTTGTATAAGGAATATCTTCAAATAAACCTGATTTAATTTTCTTTAAGGAATTACCAAATTCAATTAATTCCTTAGTAAAATTTATACAACTAATAATTGCATTATCACCATATATAAGTCTAGATGAATGAGCAGATTTTCCTAAAAACTTGACTTTATATTCCATACAACCTTTACAAGCAACAACTGGAATTAAATTAGTAGGTTCCCCTATTAAAACATTATCAGGTATTTTAATATTAGAATTTTTAATTAATTTAATACCTTCAAAGCCTATTTCTTCATCAAAGGTAATAATAATTTGAATTCCTTTTTTTAATTCGTCTAAATTAATATTTTTTAAAGTGTCCAAAAAAGCTGCTATTCCACCTTTCATATCACATATTCCAAGACCATACATCTTATCATCAGTTATTTTAAGTTCAAAGGGATTAGTATTCCAATTACTAGAACATTTAACAGTATCAGAATGACCTATAAAACATAAATTAGGTATTCCATAAGTAGCAACTAAAGCTTTTTTATCGTCAAGACTTAATAATTGTACTTTAAAATTTAAAGTTTCTAAATATTCTTTTATATAATTAATTATATCATTGTTTTCTTTGTCTTCTATCGTATTAAATGAGATTAAATCTTTTAATATTTTATAATTCATATTAAAGCCTCTTAATCAAAAACTTTCTCGTGTCTGTTTCAGAAATATCTTGATTAGTTCTTGGAAAACTTACTTCCTCAGTTATAATTTTATTATTGTTTCTAATTATTTCAAAGCCTCTTGATCTAGCAATTCCTTCTGACATTGATCCATTTAAATTAGTTCTTAAATACATAGCTTCATAATATTTTAATAAATTTGTATAGTTAATAGCAAAATCTAATAAATTGCCACCTACTCCTTGTCCTCTATACTTATCTAAAACTGCTATATCTGATAAATACATCATTTTATCAGGATTTGAAAATGAAACTGGATGACTTGTTTTTGCTCCATAAATTAAACTTACTAAACCAATTATTTCTTCATTATTTAAATACCAACCAAATATTTCACCATTATTTTTCAAATAAGAAAATTCATCCTTAAAATCTTGTTCTTTCCATGCTTCATAAAATGGATAATATTTAAAAATTTCAAATATTTTTCTAAATTCTTTATATTCTTTTAAATTTTTAATTCTTCCTTCCATAATAACCTCCTTAAAAGCAATTCTTTTTTCTTTCCTTTTTTAAATATTTAATATAATCTTTTTCATTTTTTATTTTATTATCAACAAAATATTCTCTTAATTTTTGTTCAATTTTTTCCGAATCAATATTTAACATTGAACTATAAATTAATTCATTATCACTTATTGTTTTTATTTCTGCATATAATCTTATTCTTTTTTGAATAATTGGTTGATCCGTGTAATATAACATATCCCGTATACAACATTTATCAGTAATTAATTTACTATTTAATGCATTAAATAATTCCATTTGAGAGTATTCATTAGTTTGGGTAATAATAATATCAAATAATTCAGGACAAACTTTAAAAACACTATCACTAGCTATATTAATTAAAGTATCATTTATTTTAGAATAATCCATATTTATCAATTTGTTCATTATAACATAGTCTATATTTTTACACTTAACTGCTTTTAATAATATTTCTTTTACTTTTACATTATTAATTTTGTTAATAAAATCAAGTAATTCTTCTTTAAAAATCAATTGCATATTTCCATATCTCCTTTATTGTTTTTATGCCGTTTTGTTAACTTTTTATAATCTAATTTAAATATTGCTATAATAGTGGAAATCAATAATACAAATTCTACTATGACACCAACATAAGCTTTAACTATTAAATTATAAATAAGCCACATACTAAACATAAATACAGAACCTATTCTTATATTTTTAGGTTTATCTTGCCACAAAACAACTGCATAAATAATTGAGGCAATAATAGGAAATAAAGAATATATACTTTTGCAAACAAATACATTAATCAATAAATATAAAAATATAATTATATATAACGGATAATTAGAATTAAAAAATTTATTTTTTCCTTTAAATGAAAACATTATAGTTCTAATTATACCTACTATATTTGATAATGCACCTACATAAGCATTTAATAATATATATTGAATTGTATAAAATATGGGATCAAATATTAAAAATATCAACATTTTCTTTCTTGTTTTTTGAAATGAACTTATTATAGTAGCCAGTGCTCCTAATATTCCAAATATTTGTCCCAAGATAAATTTATTCATAAAATCTCCTTTCTTGTCTCTATAATATCAAATCAATTTTAAGAAATAAAATACTTTATTTTTATGATAACTATAAATTTTTTTTATAACAAAAAAATTAGTCTCGATGGACTAATTTTTTCTTTAAAATGTATAAATTATATTTATATATACTTTTTTACTAAATCTTGAAATTCTTGATTAAATTCTTTTTCTTTAACTTTTTCTTGAAAAATATCTCCATATAATTTTTGAGGATTATTTACAATTTTTACCATATCTATGAATTTTTTTACTTCATCCAAATTACTGTCTTGATATTCTATTTCAACAAATTTTCCAAGCAAATTAACATTATCAACAAAAATTTTTAAATCATGATACTTTAATTCAGTTCTTTCACGTTCTATTATTAAATATGGTTTATAGCCTATATTTATTAAGAAATTAAGAGCTTCTTTCATATCATTTATACTTATACGTGCTTCACTCCATGAACCATCTGAAAGTCTTTTTTTGCTCTCAATATATATTTTTTGTCCTTTATTTCTGATTCTAATAATATAACCATATTTGTTTAAAGAATTAAATCCATCATAGCCAACTACTATATCAATAGTATGATATTTTTCTTTTTCTATTACACAATTATTAATAATATTATTTTCAATTTCATCATTAATTAAATAACGAACTTCTCTTTCTATTTCTTTTGACATAAACATCCATCTCCTAACTTTTCACACGCTATATCTATTTTATTTAATAAACCTTTTTCATTACGGTTAATAATTTCATCATATATTGATATATTATTATCTCTAAATCTACATAAATCAATCAAACCATCCATAGTTATAAATAAATCATTAGTAGTTTTACAAATATTTTCTTTATAATTTTTTGCAGCATCACAAGTGCATTTTGTAAAAATTATTTCATGACCTTCAAATTCATATATTACTTTTCTAAAAGTCTTTTTCTTTAAAGAATATCCCATTTTTTCAATTAATGAAACATAATTATCTAATGAAACATAATAATCCGGATTATTAAAAATTTCTATTAACTTAAGTGAGGCGTTTAAAGACTTAGAAAAATTAATTGCTTTTTTAATATCACTATTTTTTTCATTTAAACCTTTTATAACTGTCATATTTATACACATATTTAGAAGGGGATACTCTTGATGAATTAATTTTATATTTTTTATAACCGTATCATACGAATTAGAAACATTTGTTAATTTTTCATACTTTTCTTTATCAAAAGAATGAATTGAAAAATTAACTTTATTTATATATTTAAATATATTTCTATTTTTAATCAAATATCCATTTGTTGTTATTTTAACCTTAGCGTTTTTTTCATTCAATTTTTTTACTAAATCATCGATATTATTATCAGAGAATGGTTCACCACCTGTTATATGTATCTCATCAATATTAATGTTTTTATTAATTGTATCAAACAAATATATAATATCATCATTATTTAATTTTGTTTCACGAATATTATTAATTCCTTCTTTATGACAAAAAAAACACTTATATGGACATTTTTGAGTATAAATTAAACGAATATTTTTCCTTCTTTTAATTTTGAAATTACTTACTTCCCGCTTTATTAGTTCAATCATCTGATAAGACGCTTTACTCAAAGAATCTTCAATATATGCAATTTCAATCAAAGCTGTTGGAAGCTCAGCATCAACAGGTATTTCATATAATTTTTCACCTTTTAATTCATCAAAAAATCTCATTTTAGTAAAGTATCCTATCCCAAAACCTCTAAGTACCATTTCTAGCATAACTTCTGTAGTCGAAACATCTATCTTAGGATTGAAATTTAAAGAATACTCATCTAGTTTTTTTTGTAATAAAATCATTGTTGATGTGTTTTTTTCAGGTAGTAAAAGTGGATATTTAATAAGTTCAGATAACGGCACCTTATTTCTCTTAGTTAATTCTGAATACTTATAATTCCCTGCAAAACAATTTTCAAACTCGATTAAATCTACAACTTTAATTTCATCATTATTCGAGATTATAGGATAACTATCAACAATAATGTCTAATTCTCTACACTCTAACATTTTAACCATTTCTGTTGTTGATCTACTAACAATTTTTATTTTAATTCCAGGATATTCCTGCAAATATTTTTCAATAATACCAGAAAGAAAATATGTTCCAATATGAGTTGGTACTCCTATTCTTATAATTATATTGTTAAACTCATCCATTCCCTGAATTTTTTGCATACCAAGACATAAATTTCGATATGCAACTTTCACATAATGACTCAATAATTCGCCATCATTTGTTAACTTAATTTCTTTAGAAGTACGAATAAACAATTTACATTCTAGCTCTTCTTCTAATTTTTTCATAGCAAAACTAATTGCTGGTTGTGAAATGCTTAAAATTTCTGATGCTCTTGTAAAGCTCATTGTCTGACATACTATGTAAAAAATTCTATAATTATTCAAATTAACATTATTTAGTTCTTCCATATTATTCCCCACATGGCTTTATATTACTATAAATTTTTAATATAGTCAATTGATTAATTACTAATAAAAAATCAATTTTTATATTTTTAAATTATATTAAAAATATTTATATTCTTTGAAAAAATCTACAACTGCTTTAATCTTTTTATTTTCTAATTTTTTTAAATACGTAGTATACATATATGAATTTGGTATTTCTATATCAGTTTTTAATTCTTTTAAATTACCATTTGCAAGATCATTCATTAATAACATTTTAGGAACTAAACCTATTGAATTATCATTTTTAATTTTTTCAACCATAATTGGAGTCGATTCTACTATTTTTGTTTTAATACTAGTATACTTTTCCATTATAACTTTTGTTATTTTATTATATCTTGTTAAATATAAAAACTCATTATCAAAATATTTTATATCTAATTTAGTATCTTTTAATTCATTATATTTTTTATTTGTAGTAAATAATATATTTTCAAAAGGATAAGTTTCATTTGATTCATATTCACCAAAATATTTATCTTCATCTATCATAATATCAATTTCTTGATTATTTAACATTTTAAGTAAATTATTTGATTTGGCAATAAAAAATTCAACTTTTAAATCAGGATATATTTTATTTAACTCATTTATATAAAATGGCAGTATATAACTAGCATAAGCACTTCTTACACCAAGTATCACTTTACCAGATAATAGATTGTTATTGGTAATAGAATCCAATTCAGCAAAAATATTTTTAAGTTTATTAAAAATTTCTAATCCTTCATTAGTAAGAGAAATTTTGTGATTATTTCTAATAAATAATTGTTTATTTAGTTGTTCTTCTAATACTTTTATACTATAACTTAAAGATGGCTGAGATATCATTAATGAATTAGCTGCTTTGGAAAAACTTTCATATTTAGCTACTTCATAAAAATATCTATATAAATTTAAATTAATATTATTCATTATTTAATTCCTTTCTTTTAATCTTACTTTTTTTATATTCTTCAACTAATCCAAAGTAAGATGTAATTTTATCTACACTATTAACTATTTCTTTTGGATAACCTAGTTCAATACATTTATCAATAGTTGGTTCTTTATATAATTCTTCATCTACTACCATATATATAACTTTTAAATTTGAAAAATTTACAAGAGTATCTTTGCCATTAGCTTTAAAAACCGTTGGTTCATGTTTTTTTAACATTTTTATTAGTTTCAAAAGACAATTACATGTATCTCTTTTAATTGCTTCTAATATAGAATTGTAATTATCATTTTGTATAGTATAATCTTTAGGTAATGAAATCATTAGTATTGGATCATTATTTTTATCAATATACAAATTCTCTAACAATTTCTCAATTCGATCATTTATTTTCAAAAAATTATCCTTCTTAACTTGCATCTCATTTTGGTAATTATCAAAATCATTTAGCGAAAAGCGACACCATTTCATACTATTTGCTTTTTTTTCATTTAAAACTAAAATCAATTGTTGAAAGTTTTCAAAAGAAAAGTTAATTTTTTCATATTTATTATCTTCAAGATAAGAATTCCATACATGATTTGTTAATAAAGTATAGAGTTTTTTATATACAATATGTCTTTTTTTTTCTGTTCTTACTCCATCAATAAAAAAATCTTTATCATGATTTATACTATATTCATGATTAAAAAAATTCCACAAAATTTTAATCTTTTCTTCTATTTTAAAATTAGTTAAATTTAAATTATTATTTTCTTTTCTATCTCTACGAACTGTATAATAAATATAATCATAACTTGATAAATCATAATTATCAAGATTAATTTTTTCTGATTTATTTATTAAAATCGGTCTAAATATTACCTCATCATTTCTTATTTCTTTTTTTCCAATAATAATTAAATCATATTTTTTATCACTCTTTTCAATACCATTAAGACAATCATAAAATTCTTTTTTACTTTTCCTATAAATTGCACACAATTCTTTAATATAGCGTAATTTTTTCCATTCTTGTTTTATAACAGCATCAATGATAATGTTGTCAGCAATTGTAAAATAAAAATAATCATCTTTTTCATATATATTCCTAATGTCTGTTTGATTAAAAAACAGCATTAATTGTTTTATATTAAAAGTATCCGTTTTTTTTATTCTAAATATATTATTTCCTTGATACTCTACATTATCTACATTACTATCTATAATATTATCAATAATTGATTGTACTTTTTTTATTAGACATCTTTCGTAATCATCTATATAATATTCATACTTATCTTTGTTTTCTATTATTGTGATTAAATCATTTTTAACAATTTTTTTCATTGCTTTATTTCTAGGAAGATGATTGGAATCTATAAAAATAGGTAATGATAATGGCAAGTAAGATAATTTATATGCTAAATCATAACTTTTCTTAATCAATGGAATAATGTCTTTAATATTAGTTATAGAACTTTCTTCTAAGATAAAATTAGCTATAACAAATATTTTATTTTCATATTTTATAGCTGTACAAGTTAATCCTGTAAATTTAGAAAATAAATTTTCTATTGCTGTCAAATAATATTTTTTATTATTAATTTCAATAACATCAGTTTTTCTACAAATAATATATAATTGATTATTAACATATATTCCTATATCACCAGTTCTTTTATCGTTATATATAATTTCACCAAAGTTATTTTCAATTACTACATTATTTACTTTATTTTCACTAACTGGCAAACACTCAAAATAAATAAAATCATCATATTTGAAATTAAGTTTTTCGTCTTGAAAACTATTGCTATTAAAAACTCTTTTATAAAAATTAACTTTATCATATGTATATATAAAATCACCATTTGCTAAGGCTAACTGATTTATATAAATTGGTTTTAAGTTATCTTCTTCACAATAAGAAATTATTCCTAATGCTTCTGTTGAACCATATAGATTAACGAAAACATTTTCTTTTAATTCTGGCATTTTTTCACGCATTTTTTTAATAAAATCAAGATTATTTATTTCTCCACTTAAATACAATTTATTAATATTAGAAAAATTATATTGTCTATTTTCATCATAATAAACAGAATTAAAAAAATCTAAAATATCTCTTGGAGCAAGTAAGCTAACATCCATATTTTTTAACCGATTAAATTCTAAAAATCTCATTAAAATTATTTTTTGATTTGTATATAAAGGCAATAATACATTATACACAATGCTTGATATACTGCCAATTGGAATATATGTACAAAAATATTCTGACTTTATTGAACTAAAACAAGTTTCATCTTTTCTTAATAAGTCTTTTTCGTAAATAGTTACAATCTTAGGTTTACCAGAAGTACTACCTGATGTTAATATACCAAATTTACTTTCTGTATCAGCTACCAAATTATCCAAATTTATATTTAATGAATTAATATATTTTTCAAAAGCATATACTCTTTCATTTAAATCGTACGGACCATATTTAGTAGCATCAAAAAAATCAATATTACTTTTTTTACAGATAATTTGTTTTCCAATAAAATTAAGATAATCGTAAAATGATGCTATATTTATTAATACAGGAATAATTCCTACTTTTAACATAGCAATAAATACAACAATTGATTTAATTGAATTATCGACAATAAGATAAAGACTTTTATTTTTATAGTTGCATTTTGAAAAGAAATCAATATATTTATTAACCAATATATATATTTCACTATATGTGTATTCTTCATCATGTTTTCCAATTTCTCGATACATTACTTCATCTTTTGTATAAGGATCTTCTGCTTTTTTCTTTAATAAATCATATAAACTATTATCATCCATACCACTCACCCAAAACGAGGTTATTATACCATGAGTGTAAATAAATGTAAATAAAAAAGAACATATTTCTATGCTCTATTTTACTAAAATTTTTGGTTTAGCAATTACATCTACATCAATTATATTTTCAAGATTATCTTTTCTTGTATATCTCACATATAAGAATTTAACCATTTCTTCATAAATAGAAATTGCATCTTCAATTCTATTTTCAGCAATTGCAACAAAAGCTTTTGATAAATAATTAGCTAGCAAATCTTTACAAAGTTCTACTTTGTTAGGATCTTGTTCTATTCTATCAGCTATCATTGGTCCATAAATATCATAATTAATAGCTTTATCAAGTGTATTTATATCACTTCTTACTATTTGAATAAGTGTCTTGAAATTTTGAAATAAGCCATCTTCTTGTTTAATACCTAAAACATTACAAATAGCAGTTAAAATATAATAATACTTTCTTCCTGTAAATTCATAATATCTTGCTACACAGTCAACATCTGTTGAACTAACTTCTCTATATCTACTGCAACTACGATCATCCCATTTACTATAGCCACCTAAATCACATTTATATTCGTAATGACTATTAAACATTCCTGTACTAACACGATTATAAACATCTAAATGATCGCATCCTCCACATACATTTCTCAATTTTTCAGATAAACATCTTGTACTTTTTTCTTCATTAAACCATCCCATAAACTCCATAACCTCCCTTAATTGACCATTATCTTATCATAAACCCTTACAAAAGTCAAACAAAATTGACTTCATTCAATTAATAAATTTCTTATTAATCCAATCAATACCTATTATATTAATATGTTCTTTAATAACTAAATAAATTGAATACAATAAATACTCATAATCATCTTGCATCTTTGTAATACTTAAAATACTCTCTTCTTTAATCTTACCACTTAAAATATCATCATATAAATCAAAATAATAACTAGGAAAAAGCATTCTAATATAAAAATATATATAATCACTACTTGATAATCTAATTCTTTTTAAATAATTAATTATTTCTATAATATCCATTCTATTTTTAAAAAAACATGATTTAATATATTCAGCTAAATCCCTTATTCTATAATCTATTATTAAATTTAAAGGATTATAAAAACTATCTAAAGTTGTATTATACAATACCCTTCTATGACATATACTTAAATTATCATTTTCTAAATTTACAAATTTTAAATAACTAATAGCATTTTCAGCTAAACCTATATAATAATAAATAGAATTATAAATTAACTTATATTTAATTCTTAAATGATTAATAGAATACTCTATATTATCTATTTTACTTGACCATAAATAATACCAATTATTTCTTTTTAATAAATTTAAATTAGTTTTAAATCGATTAAATTCTAAAACTTTATTAATATCAACAATACTATTATCAAATATATTTAAAAGAACTAAACAATAATAATTATTTTTATAAAAAGTTAATATTTCTTGTTTATTATTTAAAATTATTTTATTAATTTTTATATTGTTAAATAACATATAATTATTTAAATTGTATATTTCATTTATTTCATCTAAATTTCTTTTATATTTATAAAAACAAAAATAATTATTTTGATATTTAAAATAATAATTATTATTTTTATAACTTATTCTATCTATTATAATATAATAATAATATCTTAATAATTCGATCAAGTTATCACCTACTTAATTATATTAAAATATTTATTTTTTATTTAAAATTTGTTATACTAATAACGAAAGGAAGTATTTATGCAAGAAAAAATAGAAACTGTTTTAGATAAATTAAGACCATTTTTAATAAGTGATGGTGGTAATATTGAATTTGTTAAAGTAGAGAATGGTATTTGTTATTTAAAGTTTTTAGGTCATTGTGCTACTTGTCCTATGATGTTAGTTACTTTAAATGATAGTATTAAAGAAGCATTAATAAATGAAATTGATGAAATAGTTGATGTAAAATTAATATCAGAAGAAGATTAAAAATCTTTTTTTTATTATGGTTTTATGTTAAAATTGAAAGTGGTGATAGAATGATGAAAAAATTAAAAAAAATAACTATATTTATTGGTCTTTTTTTAATATTTTTATTTAGTAGTTTATTTTATATAATACCTTTAGAAATATTAAATATTGATTATAGTTCTTTAAATAGTTCCATGAAAGTTTTACTTAGCATTGGTAGTTCTTTAATAATTATTTTAATATTAGTAATTGTTTATCATAAGGATTTAAAAGAAATGTTATGGGATTATAAAAAGAATTATAAAGAGTACTTTGATTTAGGACTTAAATGTTGGTTTGTTGGTTTAGTTATTATGTGTTTAAGTAATATTTTAATAAGTATATTAACACCTGTTCATGAAGCAAATAATGAAGTATTAGTTCAAAATATGTTAAAAGCTTCTCCTTTTTTAAGTTTTATTAGTTCTTCTTTATTAGCACCTTTTATTGAAGAAATGATATTTAGAAAAAGTTTAGGAGATATCTTTGATAACAAATATTTTAAAATTATAATGTCAGCTCTTATCTTTGGACTTTTACATGTAATATTTAGTTTTAATACTTGGTATGACTTTTTATATGTAATTCCATATGGAGCTTTAGGAGGAGCATTTTCATATATTTTAACTAAGAAAAATAATATATTTATTCCTATTACTTTTCATGTTTTACATAATAGTATTATAACTATTATTTCTATTATAGGTTATTTAGTATGAAATCAAGACTTGAAAAGAATAAAAAGAAAATAAATGAAATAGATAAAGAAAAAAGACAAAAAAAAGCTAAAATAATTATAAAAATAACTAGTATAATTTTAGTTTCTATCTTTTCTATTTTATGTTTTTCAATGTTTATAGGTGCTAAATACTTAGTTGTAAAAGAAGTAAAAATAACAAATGATAAATTACCAAATAGTTTTCATGGACTAAAAATAGTTCAATTTAGTGATTTATTATATCCAAGTTTTAATGAAAAAGATTTAGATAATTTAAAAAATAAAATAAATGAATTAAAACCAGATATTATTGTTTTTACTGGTAATATTAAAAGAATAGACTATGAACTTACTAAAAATGATATTAGTATTTTATCTAAGTTTTTTAATTCATTAGAAAGTAGTATGAATAAATATGCTGTCTATGGAACAAATGATAAAAATTTCTTAGATATTTTAGAAAATAGTTTTATTATTTTAGATAACAAGGAAAGTATTATTTATAATAAAGAAATAGAAAATATTAAAATAATTGGTTTTAATTCAAACAATGTAGATACATCTAAGATAAGTGATGGAAGTAATTATAATATTTGTTTAATAAATAATCCTGATAATATTAATAAAATAAAAGATGTATGTGATTTAACTTTAGCTGGTAATACTTTAGGAGGAGAAATTAAAATACCTTTTTATAAAGGATTATTAACAAATAACAAGTATTATAAAGATTATTATAAGGAATATAATATGTATATATCAAATGGAATTGGTAATAATTATAAAGTTAGATTATTTAATCAACCAAGTATTAGTTTATATAGATTAAATAAATATTAAATTTTAAAAAAAAATATAATTTGGAAATTTGCAAGGGTTTTATTTAACAAATTGTTAGGTAAAGCCCATTTTTTGGCCTTTAAATCCCGAATTTGCTAAAAAAAATTTAGCA
>CADBSI010000036.1 GCA_902797275.1 uncultured Erysipelotrichaceae bacterium
AAATTGAAGAAATTTTAGAAAATTCACTAAAAACACTTGATTTAATTGAATTTTTATGGCATTATATTGTATTGGAAATTCCTATTAGGTATACAACTAGTGATCCACATGAGTTGAAGAATAAATATAAAGATGTTTATTTGGAAGAGGAAGTTCGTGAAGTAAATAATCCATTTAAAGATTTCTTTAAAGAATAAGAAAGGAGCGATACTATGGCAGTACCATTTAGAAAAGTTTCAAAAACAAGAAAAAGAATGAGAAGAGCACACAATGCTCTAGAAGCAAAAACTGTTACAACTTGTTCTAATTGTGGAGAAGTAATTAAACCACATCGTGTTTGCAAAAACTGTGGACATTATAAGAAAGAAGAAATTATTAAAAAAGATGCTGAGTAGTATCTTTTTTTGCTAATGAAAACATGTTTATACGTAGGTTCATTTGATCCTATTACTAATTCTCATTTAAATATAGTTCTTGATTTATTAAAAGAAAAAGAAGTTGACTTTGTTTATTTTTTACCAGTTAATAGTAAAAAACAAACAACTAGTATAACTAATAGAATAAATATGTTAAATCTAGTCATTAAAAATAATCCTAAAATTAAAGTTTTAAATATTTTGAATTATACAAATAATGGTTTCTTTAATTATAAAATTCTAGAAAAACTAAATTTAAATATTACCCATATCTTAATGGGAAGTGATTTATTCTTAAAATTTAATAGTTTTTTAAATTATCAAGATATTCTTAATAAATATTATTTAATAGTTATTAAAAGAAATAACTTTGATCTTAATAATTATGTTTTAACAAATTATAATAATTATCTTAATAAAATAATTATTATAAATAAAGAATATTTAGGATCATCTACTATTTCAAGAAAAGAATTAGTTAATTTAGATAAAGAAGTATTAGCTTATATAAAAGAAAATAATTTATATAACTAATACTTTTTTTGTTATATAAAAAAAATAAATACATATGATTAATTGAAACGGAGGATATATGAAAAAAATTGTACCTTTTACCAAAGAATTAGTATTTAAAAATGGTATTTCAGAAATAACTTCAATTGCTCTTGATAATACTTTAAAATTAGATAAGAACTTAGTAACAGGAGAATTTATTATAAGTGGTACTTATAAAATGATAGGAGGAGATCTAGAAGAAGAATTTAAATATAATATTCCATCATTTGTAACTATTGATACTAAATATGATACTACTAATTGTCAAGTAAGTATAGATGATTTCTCATATGAAATTATAAATGAAGAAAAACTAAGAGTAAATATAAGTTTAATGTTAGATGATTTAGATATTAAAGAAGATGAAATAGAAGAAATTAAAGTAGATAACCGAGTTGATAAAGAATATTTAATGTTAGATAATAATATAAATGATAATATAGATGTTATTTCAAGTAAAAATGAAAATGATACTAATATTAATAATAATATAAATATTAATAATACTAAAGAAATAGAAAAAGAATTATTTACACCTGATGATACTTTAGAATATTCAATTTACCGAGTTTATACTATGAAAGATGATGATACTTTAGAATATATTTATGAAAAATATAATGTTAATAAAGAAATACTTGCAATGTATAATGATTTAGATAATTTAAAAGTTGGTTCTAAAATAATAATACCAAGTGTTGATGAATAATTTAAAAAAAGTTTTATGTGATAATAATATTAAATTAAAAGGTTTAAAAAAACTTAATAGAGTAATTATTTTAGATACTAATAAAGGTAAATATGTTTATAAAGAAAATACTAATAACTATGATATCTATGAATATTTAAAAACAAGAGGATTTAATTATTTTCCTAGATGTATAAGTAGTAATTCTAAAGGAGAATTAGTAGAATATATTGATTCTTTTGATATACCAAGAGAACAAAAAGTAAGTGATTTAATCCATTTAAGTGGAATATTACATCGAACTACTTCTTTTACAAGAGAAATAGATTTAGATGAATTAAAAGAAATGTATGAAAGTATTGTAAAAAATATTGATTATTTAAGAAGTTATTATGAAGATTTAAATAATTATATAGATACTAAAGTATTTATGTCTCCAAGTGAATATTTATTAGTTTCTAATATGGATGTAATTTATTATTTATTAGATTTTTCTAAAGAAAAAATTAATATCTGGTATGATTTACTTAAAAATAAAAAAAGTATCAAATATAGTTTAATTCATAATAACTTAGATACTAGTCATTTAATTGAAAATAATAATAAATATTTAATTAGTTGGGATAAATCTAAACAAGATATGCCTATAAATGATATTATAAAGTTATATCAAGATAATTACTATGATTTAGATTTAGAAGAATTTTTAAGAGAATATGAAAAAGAATATAAAATAGATGAAGATGAATACTTATTATTTTTAATAAAACTTGCTAATTTAAAAAAGATAGAATTTACTAGAAATACTTATAAAGATTGTTATAATATTAATAATTATTTGGTTTATCTTCGAAAAATTGTAGTATTAGTACAAAAATATAAGAAAAATTTAAATAAAGTTTGACTTTTTAAACGTCTTATAGTATAATTAACGAGAACTTGATAGATAGGGGTATTATCAAGAAAATCTATGAAATAAGGGGTTTGAAAGGGGTTTTGGATATGAAACAAGGTTATATATTTGAATACCAAAATGAAAATGATTTTAGAAAGAAAGAAAGATCTGTTAGAAAGTATAATATGTTAGCTTATAAAAAGTTAACATTTGAATATTATCCTAAAATTAGAAATGGTGAATTCTTAGGTGAATTAATTGCAAGTGATAAAAATACTTTAAGTTATGAATTAGTTTTACCTACTGATGAAATGTTTGTTAAAGTTCATGGAGAAATTAGATTACATTATACTGTTTATACAGATAAGAAAATTGTTCTTTTAACTAATATTACACCTGATGGTATTCTAGAAGAAGGACATCGTGCTGAACTTACAGCTTATAAAGGTGTCATGATTAGTAAAGCACATCCTGAAAAAGATATGTTTAAAATTAATTTACTTAATATGATGCAAAATAAATAGTACTAGCTACTATTTTTTTTACGTCTATTGATTTTTATTTTTCCTAAATTATTTACTTTTGGTTTTAAAAATGCTATTATGAATATGATAGGAGGAAATATGAAAATAAAAAAAGTATTTTTAGCAATTTTACTTGGTCTTGCAATACTACCAGCAAGTGTTTTAGCAGATGTAGTAGATGTTAAAAATGAAAGTGAATTTAAAGAAGCAATTCTTAATGGGAATGATATTAAATTAGCTGATAATATTAAAATAACTGATAATATTACAGTTGATAAAAAAATTGTTCTTGATATGAATGAAAAAGAAATTACAGTTGCTTATAAAAAATTTATCTTAGTTATGGGAGGGGATTTAAAAGTAACTGGAAAAGGGACTTTAGTTGAGGAAGAATCTTATTATTCACCAATTATGTTAAAAGGTTCTGAAAACAAAAGTGATACTAATTATAGTACTTTAACAATTGATAAAGATGTAACAGTTAAAGGTTGGTCAGGTGCTTTTATTAATCAAATAAGTGATTCTAAGAAATTTGGTTATGGAATAACTTTAAATGTTTATGGAAAACTAGTTTCTATGGTTGATAGTACTGGTGATAAAGGACATGGCATTTATGTTCATGGAAATATCAAAGATAAAGAAAATTGCCCAGTTATTAATGTTTATAAAGGAGCTAGTATAACTACTGAAGGAGATGCAATTTATGCAGCAGGTTATGCTAAATGGAATATTGAAGGTGCAACATTCTATGGTGGAGATGCAGGGTTTGCCATTAAATCAGGTGTATTTAATATAAAAGATACTAAAATTAAAACTGATGGTGATGCTAAAAAACCAATATATAATAATAATGGTATTGAATCTGATGGATCAGCATTCCAAATAGAATCTAATAATTCTTATGCTGGAGGAATTAATATAACTATTACTGGTGGTGAATATGAAAGTGTTAATAATCATGTAATAGAACATTACATAGCAAGAAAAACTGAAACAGAAGTAGTAGAATCTAAACTTGAAAGTTTAGTTGTTAATGGTGGTACTTTTAAAGGAACAATTGATTTAATGAAATCAGATGAACTTTTAATTAATAAAGGTACTTTTACTGATAAAATAGGAGAATATATACCAGAAAATTATGAAGTAGTAAGTAATAGTGATAAAACTTATTCAGTTAAAAACATCTTTATAAATGAAGTTCAAAATGCAACTACTAAAGTATTAGTAGATGGAAAATATACAAATTCAGCATTAGAAGGAGAAACAATAACTCTTGAAAATACTTTAGAAGATGGTTTCTATGTAAGATCAGCAAGCTATAAAATAGTTGGAACTGATACTGAATATAGAATTTTAGGAAATAGCTTTATTATGCCAAAAGGAGCTGTTATAATTACTTTAGATATTTTAAAATATGAAAATAAAGAAGATAAAGTCGTTTTACTTCCAATTACTCCAAGTGTAGATGATAGCGTTGATAGTGAAATAAAAAAAGAATTAACTGATACAACTCTTGATAATTCTAAAACTGGTTTATTAGAAGCAATAGACTTTGATAAATTAGAAATAGAAAATGCTAATTTAGTAGAAGTTAAATTAAATACAACTTTAAAATCATATGATGAAGATACTAAAACTCTTATCTATGATATTAAACCAACGTATTATGTTGATAATGATGAAGTAGGAACTATTCCAAATTCAGCTATAAACGGAAAAATAAAAATTAAATTACCAATCATGAGTAGTATAACTGATACTCATGTAAAAGTAATTCACAAATCAGGAGATACCATAATTGATACAAAAAACTTAGAAATTAAAAAAGATGGAGAACAAAAATATGTTGAAATCGAAACAGAAAGTTTTTCAAATTTTATATTAAGTTTTTATACTCCAACAATAGAAGTAATAGAAAATCCTAAAACTTTAAATACTTTAACTATTTCTATAATACTTTTAATTGTTAGTTCTGTAAGCTTTACTGCAATTAGTTATGTTTTCAAAAAAAGAAATAACTTATAAAATAAACAAGTAATCTAAGTAAATTAACTTAGATTGCTTTTTTTTAAATTTTTTAAAAAAATATAATTTTGGAATTTGCAAGGGTTTTATTTAACAAATTGTTAGGTAAAGCCCATTTTTTGGCCTTTAAATCCCGAATTTGCTAAAAAAAATTTAGCA
>CADBSI010000037.1 GCA_902797275.1 uncultured Erysipelotrichaceae bacterium
ACAAATGAATATCCGTTAAAAACTGGCAATAATAAAATCCCTTCTTCATAAATAGTTAAATTTGTCCTTGACAAAGGGTACATTTTAACACTTATTGTCAAAAATTTATTAAATAATTCTATTCCAGACGATATCATTTTAAAATCAACTAACATATCCATTGAAGAGTTAGATAATATTAAAAAAGAATTAAAATAATTTGTACAAATTTAAAAAAGTAATTTAGGCTAATATTAATATATACCTAGATTACTTTTATTATATAAAATATAAATTTATTTTTAAACTTGTATATTTATCTTGTAAACATTAAAAAAATATATATTTTTTTCTTTTTTTATGATACAATTAATTAGAATAAAGGGTGATATTATGAATCGTAAAACTATTTTGTTTTTAATAAATGGATTTGGAGTAGAAAGAAAAGAATCATATTCTATATATGATGCTTCTTTAATGCCAACACTTGATTCTTTAAGCAAAAAATATTTATTTTCAACTATAACATCTGATGTTAATAACTATTATGATGGTTATAGAAATATAAGTATGGATATAAATGAATTATATAATTATAAAATAATAGATAGACAAATAGAAGATAAAAAGTATCAAACTAATCAAGTTTTATTAAAAGTAAAAAATGATATAGAATTAAAAAAAGGTAGTTTACATATATTTAGTTTTGTTGATACTAGTTTAAAATTAATAGATCATTTAAAAGAAACTATAAAAGTTATTGACTTAAATAAAGATAAAAAAATATATTTACATTTTATTATAACAGGTAATAATATTTCAGATTATAAAAAATTAGTTACAGTTTTTAATAAACTAAATATAGAATTTTCTAATGTTGCTCCTATTGGTTTTATAATGGGGTTATCTGCAATTGATAATAATGCTAAACAAGTAGATATTAATTTCTTCTTTAAAATGTTTATAACTAAAGTAGGAGAAAAATGGCAATCATTTACTCAAAAATTTGATATTTTATATAGAACAAAAGTCTTACCAAGAGATACTAAACCTTTTATAGTAAACTCTGATTTTACTTTAGGAATTAATGATACTTTTCTTTTCTATAACTATGATAACATTGATTTAACTAATTTTATAAATACTTTATCAACGATAAGATTTGGAGAAAACAATAATAATTTTACTTATTATTCCTTATTTAAAGTAAATAGTAGTTTAAATATACCTTATATGTATGAATTAGAAGCATCAACTTCCTACTTAGTAAAAGATTTAGAAAATATAAAAGCTAGTTGTATAATAGCTTGTAGAAAAGATCAAATTAATATAATTAATTACTTTTGTAATGGCTTAAGAAATGAAGTTAGTAAATTATTAAACTATGTTGATATAGATAGTATTACAACAAATCCTAATGTTTTACCAAATTTTCTTAATGATAGCAAAGAAGATTTAATAATTTTAAACTTTTCTATAGACGAATGTAAAAATACTAAAGAATTAAAAGATAAATTAAAAGAAATAGATTCTTATTTAAAAATAGTTTATGATAATATGTCAGGTAGTAAATATTCAATTATTGTATCTAGTTTATATGGTATTAGTAAAGTAATGCTTAATGAAAGAGATAATATTTGTCAAGTTATCTTTAGTGGTAAAGTACCATTTCTATTTATAGATGATTTTATAACTAAAAAAAGTTATTTAATAGCTGATGGTAATATAAATGGTATTATTAAAAGTGCTTATAAAAATATTAATAAAAATAGTAAATACGAATCTCTTGTAGAAAAACAAAATGGATTATATCGATTATTCTTTAATAGGTGATTTATGAGTGATAGTATTATTTTAAATTTAAAAAGAGTTATTAAAGGAATATTACCAATTATTATATTTGTTTTGATACTAAGTTTTATATTAAAAATAGATACTAGTACAGTTATTAGATTTCTTAGTAGTTCAATATTTGTTTTAGTAGGATTAACTTTATTTACAACAGGATGTGATATTTCTTTAAATGTAATAGGTAAGAAAATAAGTAATATTTTAATTAAAAAGAAAAATTTAAATTTAATTTTAATAACTTGTTTTTTCTTAGGAACTTTTATTACTATGTTAGAACCTGAATTTTTAACAATAGGATATGAAACAAGAAATATTCCAACTAATTTATTACTTATAAGTGTTTCTTTATCAATAGGTTTGTTTTTAACTTTAGCAATTTATCGAATACTAAAAAAAATAAGTTTAAGATATATTTTAATTATTAGTTATTTAATAATATTTTTTCTTTTATTTATTGCTGATTTTAGTATAGTACCATTTGCTTTTGATGTAGCAAGTGTTGTAGTAGGATCAATTTCTGCTTCTTTTATTCTTTCTTTTGGAGGTAATTTTACTAAATGTGCTAAGACTAATGGATTTGGTATTTTATCTCTTACTAGTATAGGACCAATTATTATATTATTAATACTTAGTATAATTTATAAACCAAGTATTGTTTATGATTCTGATCCTATCTTAAAAAGATTAGGTTTTTTTAATACTTTAAAAGATAATTTTACTCAAGTATTTTTTTCTTTACTTTTAATAGTAATAGTTTATTTAATCTTTTTAAGAGTAGCTAAAAAAATAAATAAAAAAGAAAATAGAAAAATAGTAATAGGACTTATAATGGTACTAGTTGGTATTACTTTATTTTTAACAGGTGGAGATGTAGGTTATTTTAAAATAGCTTATTTAATTGGTAATAAATTAAATAGTGTAAATGAACTTATTATTGTTATAATAGGAGGAGTATTAGGATTTTTTATATCTAAAATAGAACCTACTATTAAAGTATTAATAAATTATGTTGATAATGTAACAAATGGTGGTATAAAAGATCATTTCTTAGAAAATTGTTTATGTTTAGGTGTTAGTATTTCTATTATGTTATCTTTATATCGAGTTATGAATGGTTATTCAGTTATGATATTTCTAATACCTACTTATTTCTTAGCTATTTTATTTGCTTTTTTTACACCTGATAGTTTTTTAGGTTTAGCCTTTGATGCTGGAGGAGTTGTAACAGGTAGCTTTGTTTCAAGTTTTTTAATTCCTTTATTAATAGGAGTTGCTAGTAATTTAAGCAATTCTTATTTAACTGAAGCTTTTGGAGTAATGGCTTTAATAAGTATAATACCAGTTATAATACTTGAAATAGTAGGAATGATTTATAATATAGAAATTCAAGAAATAGACTATAAACAATTAGATGATAGGATTATAGAATATGATTAAGTTATTAGTAGTTATTTTAAACAAAGATAAGAATTTAAAAATTATTTTAAAAAAATACAAATTAAGTTTTAATATAATAACCTATGCTAGAGGAACAGCATCTAAGAGTATATTATCTTACTTTGGTTTAGATGAAGTTAAAAAAGATATATATTTTTCTTTAATACCTAGTTCTTTAGAAGAAAAAATATTAACTGAAATAGAAACTAAGTTAAAGTTAAAAAGAAGAGGAGAAGGAATAGGATTTACTATAGGACTTAAAAGTTCTAATAAATTTATCAAGGATATTTTAGAAAGTAGTGATTTAGTTATGCCAGGAAAGAATGAATATAGTTTAGTTGTAACGATTGTTAAAGAAGGATTAAGTGATTATGTTATGAATGCTGCTAAGAAAGCTGGAGCAACGGGAGGAACGGTTTTATATGGAAGAAGTTTAGGAAGTTCCAGAACTATTTTTGCATCTATTCAAGTAGAACCTGAAAAAGATATTGTTTTAAATATTGTTAGTAATGAAATAAAAAATAAAGTAATGGAAAGTATTAACAAAGAAGCTGGTATTAAAACCGAAGCAAGAGGCGTAATCATGTCTTTTAAAATAGATAATATTATAGGACTTAATGATTAATAGAAAGAAAGGAAATAAAAAATGGAAAGATACTTTTATCATGGAATAGGAGAAGATATATCATGCTTATTTAAAATGCTTGAAATAATAAATTCAGGAGGTTTAAAAGTAAGAGGCAAGACTGAAAAATATAATCATGTTTGCTTATACAAGAAAAACGAAGAATTTGATTATAGCAAAGAAGAAAAATTATTAAGTTCAGCAAGAGGTGGTTGGATTGATAATTGTTGGTTTTTTATAATATCACCCGATGTTACGGCTAAAAAAGTAAAAGTATCAAATAAAACAGGGTTTGATGAATTAGGTAATCCAACATCAAACCTAGTTGATGAATGGAGAAGTGAAGGTGATATACCATTAGATAAAATTGTAGGAATTGGTATACCATTTGATTATATTGCTCAAGAAGAAAAAGAATTTGATTTTGTTGAAGATATGGATTTTCATGAACATTCTTTTAAAGAATATTATCAATTATTAAAATTGTTACTAGAATATGCTAATAATTCTAATTGGATTGTCGTAAATTCTGAAGAAAAAGATATATGTGATAAATTAGATGAACAATTAAATAATCATAATATAAAATTGTAAAGTAAACGATTAGTCATTGAATATTTTTTCCAAAACGGAAAAAATATTCAATGAAATAGTTGTAATATTAAAAAAAATATAATATAATATATTTATATGAAAGGAGACTTATGAAAGAAATTAAAAGAGATGTTTATCTTAATAAACTTATAAATAGAAGAGAAAACGGTTTTATTAAAATAATAACAGGAATAAGAAGATGTGGTAAATCTTATTTACTTGATCCTTTGTATAAAAATTATTTACTTGAAAGTGGAATTGTTGAAGATCATATAATTAAATTAGATTTAGATGAAAGAAAAAATAAAAAATTTTTAAATCCTGATGAATTAGATAATTATATTAGAAGTTTAATTAAAGATGAAAATATGTATTATGTAATTTTAGATGAAGTTCAAAAAGTAGAAGATTTTGAAGCCGTTCTTAATGGATTTTTACATATTAAAAATTTAGATGTATATATAACAGGTTCTAATTCCAAATTTTTATCTTCTGATATAATAACAGAATTTAGAGGTCGTGGTGATGATGTTAAAGTACTTCCTTTAACTTTTAGTGAGTTTGTTCAAGGATATGATGGTAGTATAGATGATGCTTGGAATGAATATATAACATATGGTGGAATGCCAAGAATTTTATCATTTAAAACAGAGGCTGATAAAAGTGATTATTTAAAAAGATTATTTGAGCATACTTATTTAAAAGATATAATAGAAAGAAATAATGTTCAAAGAATAGATGTTTTAGATGCATTAGTTAATATATTAGCATCTTCAATAGGATCTTTAACTAATCCAAATAAATTAGTTAATACATTTGAAAGTTATGGAATTAAAGATGTATCAGTTAATACTTTAACTACATATATAAATTATCTTTTAGATGCCTTTTTAATAACTAAAGCTGAAAGATATGATGTAAAAGGAAAAAAACATATTTTAACTCCTTATAAATATTATTTTGCTGATATTGGATTAAGAAATTCAAGATTAAATTTTAGACAACAAGAAGAAACACATATTATGGAAAATATTATTTTCAATGAATTATTATATAGAGGCTACAATGTTGATGTAGGAGTAGTTGAAATAAGAGAAGGAACTGATAAAAAACAAGTAGAAGTTGATTTTATTTGTAATCAATTTAATAAAAAATATTATATACAATCAGCTTTAAGCCTACCAACAAGAGAAAAAACTTTACAAGAAGAAAGACCGCTTTTAAATATTCAAGATAATTTCAAAAAAATAATTGTTGTTAAAGATAATATAAAAAGTTGGATAACAGAAGAAGGAATAGTAGTAATAGGTTTAAAAGAATTTTTATTAAATCCTAATAGTTTAGATTTATAGAATAATATTAAAAACATGATAAAAAATAAGTCATGTTTTTTAATTTTATTATTTTGTTTAAATGAAATATATGATAAAATTTATTATGTAGAAAATAGGAGTTAAAATGAAAAATAGTAAAAAGATAATAATGTTAATAATTTTAATAACAGGAATATTATTAACATCAACTGGTATAACTTATTCGATTTTTTTGATAAGCAAGACTAGTAAAAATTCTAACTTAGTAGTAGGCGACATTTATATGCATTACAATGAAACTAATCAAATATCTTTATCTAATGTTATGCCAAGTGATACGTATACAAATGATTACTTTGAGTTTACCGTAGATGGAAAAAATACAACAACAGATAAAGATATTTGGTATGAAATAATTTTAAATCATGGAGATAATCATGAAACAAGAAATGAAAGAATAAAAGATAATTTACTAATGTTTAGATTAACTGAGGTAAATGATAATATAGAAACTGAAATTTTTACTAATAAAAGTTTTAATAATTTAGAAAATAAAAGAATATATGTTAATACTATAAAT
>CADBSI010000038.1 GCA_902797275.1 uncultured Erysipelotrichaceae bacterium
AGCAAGGGACTGAAAATCCCTGTGTCGGTGGTTCGATTCCACTCGGAGCCACCATTTTGTTTAAAATTAATTTTTTTTGCGCTCATAGCTCAATTGGATAGAGCGTTTGGCTACGGACCAAAAGGTTATGGGTTCGACTCCTATTGGGCGCACCATTTTATAAGTTCGGGAAGTGGCTCAATTTGGTAGAGCACTTGGTTTGGGACCAAGGGGTTGCAGGTTCAAATCCTGTCTTCCCGACCATTTTGTTAATTACAGTCAAATGACTGTTTTTTTTATTTTCTTTTGTTAAAAAATTTTATATAATATTTTTGTTAGGAAGTGATAAAAGATGAAAGAAGCATTTGAATTATGTCCACTTGATGGACGTTATAGTGATATCAAAGAATTAATGTCTCCCTATTTCTCTGAATATGCATATTTTCAAAAAAGAGTATTCGTTGAAATAGAATGGTTATTATATTTGATTGATACAAAAGTCGTTAATTATAAAGGTGATATTTCAAAAATTAAGGAAATATCTTCCAAATATGATATGAACTCTTATCTTGAAATTAAAAAACAAGAAAATATTACCAAACATGATGTTAAGGCTGTTGAATATTTTATAGACGAAAAATTAAAAGAAAATAATTTATCTGATCTTGTTTCATATGTTCATTTTACTTTGACAAGTGAAGATGTTAATAACGTAGCATATGCTTTAATGATAAAAGAATTTTTAAATGAAGTTTATTACAGTAAAGTAGAAGAACTACTATATTATTTTTCAATTTTATCTAAAAAATATAAAAATATTTCCGTACTTGCTCATACTCATGGACAACCTGCAACCCCAACAACTTTTAAAAAAGAATTTAATGTTTATATCTATAGAATAAAAAATGAACTTAAAAGGTTAAAAAAAACAAAAATAATGGCTAAATTTAATGGGGCAACAGGAAACTATAGTGCAATTAAAATAGCCTTACCAAATATAGATGTTGTATCATTTTCTAAAAAATTTATCACATCTTTAAATCTTACTTTTAATCCTTTAACAACTCAAATAGAAAATCATGATTACATTGTTAACATTCTTGATAATATTCGACATATAAACAATATAATTTTAGATTTAGATTTAGATATGTGGTTATACATTAGCAAGTCATATTTTAAATTAAAAGTAGTTGAAAATGAAGTTGGTAGTAGTACCATGCCTCATAAAGTTAATCCTATAAATTTTGAAAATAGCGAATCAAATCTAGAAACTGCTAATAGTTTGCTTGTTATGTTATCAAATAAATTACCAAAGTCAAGAATGCAACGAGATTTATCAGATTCATCTAGTCTACGTAATTTAGGAATAGCTTTTGGTTATTCTTTACAAGGCATAAAAGAAACGTTAAAAGGACTTAAAAGAGTAGAAATTAATAAAAAAGTTGTTTTAGAAGAACTTGCTGAAGAATGGGAAGTGTTAGCTGAAGCAATCCAAACAGTTTTACGAAAATATCAAATAGGGGATGCCTATAATCAATTAAAAAAACTAACCAGAGGCAAGAAAGTTTCAAAAGAGATGTTGCATGAATTTATAGAAAACTTAAATATTTCTCAAGAAGATAAAAAAATATTACTTGAATTAACTCCAAGTAATTATGTTGGTCTTGCAAATAAATTATAATAATTGAGTAAATTTTTAAAAGCAATATTAATTTATAATGTAAAATTATAAAGTTATATATTGCTTATTTTTTTGTCTTGCACAAATCTTATCAGCTGATAAATTAAATTTTGAGGCAAGAGTATAAATAAATGCAGTTAAAAATAAAGTTTGTCCATTTTCATAAGCACTAATTGTTGATTGGGAAGTATTTAAAATATCAGCTAAGTCTTTTTGCGTTAGATTATGCTTTTTACGTATTAATTTAATGTTTTTACCAATTATATTTTTATTAATTTCACTACTATATGAATTTAAATAATAATCATTATTCTCTGATAAATTCAAAACATAATCCATTGTAACTTTAAAGTATTTACAAAAGTTATTCAAATGCGGCAATGGAATAATTTCTTCCATAGTTTCCCATCTAGCATATGTTGATTTAGATACTCCAAGTATTTTAGCAATTTGTCGTTGTGAGAGATCTTTTTTCTCCCTTATTATAGTCAATCTTAAAAAATCCATATTTACCACCAATATAATTTTCTCATTATATTGATAATATTTTAACTTTTGTCCCAGAAATACGATTTAAAAAGCATTTTTTATATATAAATAAAGCATATTCAAATATTAGAGTAGATTTATAATTATTTTATTTAAGTTAAAATAATTGCTGTTAGCAAGAAATATAAGAAAACATAAAATAAATAATTATAAACTAATAAAAATATGAAAACTAAAAAAAATCTACTAAAAGTATTAGTAGATCTTTGTTAAGTTTGAATAATTCAAACGTAATTACTTATGGCAGGGAATGAGAGAATCGAACTCCCATCAAAGGTTTTGGAGACCCCTATTTTACCATTAAACTAATTCCCTAAAACAAAATTATTTTAACATTATTTTTTATACTTGTCAATTAATATTTTTTTTTATATAATATTACTGTTTGGGAGTGGTATTATGTCTAAAAAAATAAAATTATCTGATGATTTACAAAAAAACTTGAATTCTGTTAACAAAAATACTGTAAAAAAGAATAATAAAACTATTAATCAGCCTAAAAAAAACAAAGTAGAAAAAACTCCTAATAAAAATAGCAATCATTATCAAAAAATACAAAAAAAAGTAATGGAAGATGCAAAAGAGGCTAGGTCAAAAAAAACTACTAAAACTAAAAAACATCTTAATAGCAAGACTGCAAGCAATACACAAGAAATAAAAATAGATACTAATAATGGTAAAAAAAATAAAAATTCTTCAACTTCAAAAAGTAGAAAAATAATATTTACTTTAAAAACAAGTCTTTTAAAATTTTGTCAAGCAATAAAAGATATCTTTATAAAAATTGTAGCTTTTATTAAAAAAAATAGTAAGAAGATATGTTTTGGTTTACAAAAAGTATTTAAAATAATCAAATTTAAAATTATTAATATATTTAAAAAAGAAAAAAGCAACTCATTAAAAAAAGAAAAATTACTAAAAAAAGAGAAAAAAAATCTATTAAGTCAAAAAATAATTGAATTTAAATCAAAGAAAAAAATAAATGGACCTGGAAAAGAGCAAAAAGATAATTTACCAGAAGCAAAAACAAAGTATGAAATTATAAATTTGGATTATCCTATTATTAAAAGCTTAACTGGTAGAATATTACCTTTAACTTTAACTAAATGGGACAGGAAAAGACGTAAAAACATTTATTTAAAGGAAGCTATTTTGTTTTCGATAACTTTAACTTTGATTGATGTTTATTGCTTTTACAATTTATCATTTATGAATATTTTAAATGTTTTTGATAATAGTGTTTGGAATTTAATAGCAACTATAGCTTTAACATTGGTTATTTTGTTGTTTTTAAGTTATTTAATTGATTATCTTATTACAGAAAGCATAGTAAGAAAGTATCAAAAAAATAAAGAAATAAGGTGATTAAAATAGAAATTAGAGGATTGAACTTAGATAATATTAAAAAAATATCAAATTTTAAAAATGAAGATAAGTATTTTTTTGATTATCGAGTTAAGAGTTATGAAATATTTAAGAAATTAGATGATCCAGATTTTGGACCAAATTATAAAGTAGATTATGATAATATTATTTATTATAAATCTATTCAAGATGATATTAAAAATAATTGGAATGACGTTAATACATCAGTTAAAGATGAATTTAAAAATTTAGGGGTAATTGAAAGTGAAAAGAATTTAGATGGAATAGGTATTCAATATGAAAGTGAAGTAATTTATCACAATATGTTGAAAGAATTAGAAGAAAAACAGGTTATTTTTACTTCAATTGATGATGCTATTAAAAAGTATCCTGAATTAGTTAAAAAATATTTTGGTAAATTAGTTTCTAATCGTGATAACAAATTTGCTGCTTTAAATTCTTGTGTATTTTCAGGAGGTAGTTTTATTTATGTACCTGATAATACTTCTTTAGATAGACCTTTACAAAGTTATTTTCGTATTAATAGTAGACAAATGGGGCAATTTGAAAGAACTTTAATTATTGTTGGTGATAATAGTAATTTACATTATATTGAAGGATGTACAGCTCCTACTTATAGTGATTCTAGTTTACATGCTGCTGTTGTTGAAATATATGTTGGTAAAAATAGTAAATGCCGTTATTCAACTATTCAAAACTGGGCTACTAATGTTAATAATTTAGTTACTAAAAGAGCTTTAGTTGAAGAAAATGGTGTGATGGAATGGATTGATGGTAATATAGGAAGTTTGAATACTATGAAATACCCTGCTTGTATTTTAAAAGGAGATAAGGCAAGTGGTACTTGTATAACGATTAGTGTGGCTTCTAAAGGACAATTCCAAGATACTGGTAGCAGAATGATCCACATTGGTAAAAATACTAAAAGTAAAATAATTTCTAAAAGTATAGCTATGAATGGTGGTAATGCAACTTACAGGGGAAAAATAGAAATAAAGAAAAATGCCATTAATAGTGAAGCAAGTTTAAAATGTGATACTTTAATTTTAGATTCTCTTAGTAAAAGTGATACATACCCTGTTAATATTAATAATAATAACTCAAGTAGTCTTAATCATGAAGCAACTGTATCTAAAATAAGTGAAGAGAACCTTTGCTACTTAATGAGTAGGGGAATATCTAGAGAAAAAGCTATGGAATTAATTATTCTTGGTTTCATTGATGAATTTAAAAAAGAATTACCAGTTGAATATGCAGTTGAATTAAATCAACTAATTAAAAGAAATTTATAAATATTAAAAAGTATAAAACTAATTAAATAATATTATAAATACCTAAAAAATATAAAAATAAAATCTAAAAATTAAAAAAAATAAAAAAAGTTCAATTTTCCATTTTGAGCTCTTTTTTTTCAGCTTTTTTCACATAAGTGGTGGAAAAGTGGTTAGTAAAAGCTAAATTTGTAAAACTTTTTTTTTAAAATTACCAAATCATGGTTTTGACAATAATAAGTAGATTTTGTTATGTTTTTAGCGAAAGGAGGTTTTTATGGTGAATATGGTTATGTTAATTGGTAGATTGACCAAAGATCCGGAAATTGTTGAAAAAGAAAATGGTATTAAAGTATCAAGAATAACTTTAGCAATTAATCGCAAATTTAAAAATGCTGATGGTGTATATTATACCGATTATATCGACTGTGTTTTGTGGAATAACTGTGCTAAAAATGTTAATACCTATTGTAATAAAGGCGACTTGATAGGAGTTCGAGGAAGACTTCAAGTTGATACTTATGAAAAAGATGGTATTAAGAAAAAAATAACCGATGTTATTGCTGAAAGTATAACGTTTTTGTCTTCTAATAAAAATAAAACAATAGAAGAAAATTAAATTTCCTGCAAGAGAACTATTTATATTTTATCTAATTTATTTAAATTTATATAATTATTTCTATACCTACTATGCCTATTTTTTTGTAAATAGTTCTCTTCACTTTTTTTAAATTATATTTTTTTGAAAAAATGTGTTAAATTAAATTGACAAGTTGAATAAGTTTTGCTATTATATATTTAGTCATTTGGAGTCGTACTCAAGAGGCTGAAGAGGCTCCCCTGCTAAGGGAGTAGATCGGGTTAAACTGGTGCGAGGGTTCAAATCCCTCCTGCTCCGCCA
>CADBSI010000039.1 GCA_902797275.1 uncultured Erysipelotrichaceae bacterium
AAATTGCTCAAAGTATCGGAGCTCTTACTGTTGCTATTGTTACAAAACCTTTTACTTTTGAAGGAAAAAAACGAATGGAAAATGCTAATCAAGGTTTAGAAGAGTTAAAGAAACATGTTGATACTTTGATTGTTATTCCAAATGATCGTTTAAGAGAAATAATTGATAAGTCAACTCCATTAATCGAAGCTTTCAAAGAAGTTGATAATGTCTTACGTCGTGGTGTTCAATCAATTTCTGATTTAATTGCTGTTGTTGGACTTGTTAACCTTGATTTTGCTGATGTAAAAGCTGTTATGGAAAAATCTGGTAATGCTATTATCGGTATTGGTATTGGTATGGGAGAAGAAAGAGCAATTGAGGCTGCTAAACAAGCTGTTACTTCACCACTTTTGGAAACTTCTATTACAGGAGCGACCGATGCAATTATTAATATAACGGGTGGAGTTAACTTAACTTTATTTGAAGCAGAACAAGCAGCTGAAGTTGTTCGTAATGCTTCAAACAATGATATAAACACCATCTTTGGTTCAGTTATAAATGAAAACTTAACAGATGAAGTAATTGTTACCGTTATTGCAACTGGATTTGATAAAAACAAAAAACAAAGTACTATATATGATCAACAAGCTATACCATCAACTCAAAAAGAAGTAAGAGACACAACTATTATGGATGATGATGACGATGATGATGGTGATAGTGAGTATGATTTTCCACCATTTTTAAGAAATAGAAACTTTTAAGAGAGAAATCTCTTTTTTCTTTTTTCTAAATATGATATACTAACTAAGAAAAAGAAAAGGTGATTAAAATGAAAAACGAAATAACAACTCAAGAAATTATGGAATTAGCTAAAAATAAAAAGATAACCAAAGATTTTCCTTATTTAAATAACCTCGATTTAATGTTTGATGTTTATATGGAATATCCAGAACTTATTTTATTATTAGATGATGATACTAAAAAAAAGTTAGCTAGCAAATTTAATTTTAACTCTTTCAATTTAAAAAAGAATAAAGATACTAAGAAATTACAAGAAAGCTTATACTATCTTTTACCATATTTAGATAGATTTCCAAATGATTATCTTTATCTAATTAATTCGGAAGAATATTATAAAAAATTAGCATCAATTAATTTTTCTGTTTATTATATGCTATATGAAGTAAGTCATAATTTTAAATCTTTAGAAGAAAAACTTTTCTATGAACTATACGAAGATAGTTATATTTTTAATGCTGATTATTTCATCAAATATGCTAGTACCAGTTCTAAAGTATTATTAAATTCTTTAAAAAATACTAAATTAGCTTGGTATTATTTATATTATTTTTCAAAAGAAGCATTTAGTGATGATGTTATAAAATATATTTTAGAAACTAAAAAAGATGATTTAGCAAGTCTTGATCCCAATAATTTAAGAAGAATATGTGAATTTCCTGAATTAGTTATTGCTATGGTTAAATCTGATCCTTTAGTTTTATATAGATTAGATGATACAATGTTAAGCGATTATTTAGCTAAAGATATTTTATACAGTAGAATAGATTTACAACCATTTTTTAATTCTATTAGATTTAATACAGTTATAAGATCTAGTTATGTTATGGAAATATTAATTGCTCGTGAAGGACTAAGTTATTTAAGTCATTTTGAAGGTATACCAACAGATGATTTTGCTTATTTTCTTTTGATGAAAGGTTTTCATTTCCAAAAAGGAAATAAAATAGAATTATTATCAAGTAAAAGAATATTAAAAGACTTAATAGAAAATGGAGATTTAGATGTAGTTTTTAAATATGATTTTGAAATACCAGAAGAATTAATAGAAAAATTAATTGAAAGAATAAAACATGATAAATATATAATTAAAGAATATAATAATAAATCAATTATTAAAAGTCGTATTTTCAAAAACTTTAAAGAAGAATATATAAAAAATGGAGAAGCTTTTTTAAGTACTTTAGATGGTTTTAATCAACTAAAAGAATATTTAAATTTATCTGATGTAAAAATAATAGAAAGAGAAATTATTAAAAATAATTATTATTTAGATTTAGATGGGATAATAAAAAATTCATCACCTAGTTTTTATATTGAATTATATAAAAAACTGGTTATAAAAGAAGATATATTGAATCATAAATTTAATTTTTATTTATTTATTAAAATAAGTGAATATTTTACTAACAATTTAAATTTATTAAAAGAATTATATAATAATTCTAACTTAATAGATAAAGATCTTATTATTAATTTAATAAATGCAATTAATAGAAATGATTATTTAGACTTTAATACTTTAAAAAATTATAATAATTATTTATATAATAGTATTAATAATTCTAATTTAGATATTAAAGATAAATTATATAAATATTTAGTTAATGCTAATAGTAAAGAAGTTGAAGATTTTTTAACAAGAATAACTGATCTTGAAAGATTAACTTGGATTGAACTTGAATTTCCAGAAAATAGTTATGAATATGTTATTTGTGAAAGTTATTTAGAAATTATTAAAATACTTTTGAAAGTTAGAAATAATGAAATTGATTCTTTAGAAAAAATTAAAGATTATAAAAGTTATGCTTTATTTGATTTAAAAGTTATTAAAAATAATATTCTTCGTTTATATGGAATTATTTATAGTAAAATTAATTTATCTGAAGATAAATTAATAAAAGAAAATAGAGTACAAGTTATTAATGGTAATAAAGTTGCATCTATTACGGGAATGGATTTTTGTTTATTTACACATAGTGAAAATTTTAATGATACTTATGATTTTACTGATCTTGAGCCTATTCATAGAGAAAATATTGAACGTAATTATATATGTACATCTATGGTTAATCAATTTAACTATTCAACTCTAAGTGATAAAGTAATATTATTTACATTTGATAATCCTACTTCTTTAATTGCTTTTGGTAATCGTGATATATTTATAGAATATTCAAAAGCTCCCTTAATATTAGCTCATGATCACTTTGGTAATCCTTATGAAACTACTGTTTTAGGAAGAGGAGAATTTGGGGGTTATGTTTCAAATGAGTTTGATTTTCTAAGAGTAGATGATAGTAATCATGAATATAAGGCATTTTTTAGTTTAACTGGAAAAATTCCTGAAGAAAAATCTCGTTATAATACTTTTTATTTAGTATTTGATTCTAAAAAACATGAAGAAATCATGAAAGAAAAATTTGAATTTTTAAAAGAAAATATTTCAACTCTTAATTACCACGATTTATATTATTTAATAGTTTGTTGTTATAGGTATGGATATGATAATTTAATTTTAGATTCTATTAAAGCAAGAATTAATAAGTTATCTTTAAAAGAACAATTAGTAATTAATGGAGCAATTACTAAGTTTCAATTAGAAAAAGATATAACTAAGGGGGCAAGATGATAACAGTTAAAGATGTATGTTTAAGATTTGGAACAAAGACGTTGTTTCAAGAGGTTAATTTGAAATTCATACCAGGTGCTTGTTATGGTATAATTGGAGCTAATGGAGCTGGGAAAAGTACTTTTTTAAAACTTTTAAATGGTTCTTTAGATACAACATCAGGTGAGATTATCATACCTAAAAACGAAAGAATATCAACTCTTGAACAAGATCATTATAAATATGATGATTATAGGGTTTTAGATGTTGTTATCATGGGAAATAAAAAATTATATGATGTTAAAGTAGAAAAAGATGAGTTATACACTCATACAGAGTTCTCGGAAGCTGATGGAATAAGACTAGGAGAATTGGAAGCAGAGTTTTTAGAAATGAATGGGTGGGAAGCTGAAAGTGAAGCATCTTTATTACTTGCTAACTTAGGTGTTCCTGAAAAATGTTATGAATTAAAAATGAAAGAACTTGAAAATAACTTAAAAGTTAAAGTTTTACTTGCTAAAGCTTTATTTCAAGATCCAGATATACTACTTTTAGATGAACCAACCAATAACCTTGATATAAATGCTATTAACTGGTTATCAGAGTTTATTATAAATTATCCAAACTGTGTAATTGTAGTTAGTCATGATAGACATTTTTTAAATAATGTTTGTACAAATATTGTTGATATTGATTATTCTAAAATGAAATTATATGCTGGTAATTATGATTTCTGGAGAGAATCTAGTGAGATCCTTCAAAAGCAAATAAAACAAGAAAATAAGAAAAAAGAAGATAAAATAAAAGAATTAAAAGACTTTATTGCAAGATTTCAAGCAAATGCATCTAAAAGTAAACAAGCAACTTCAAGAAAAAAAATTCTAGAAAAAATTGAATTAGAAGAATTAGTTCCATCATCAAGAAAATACCCATTTATTGATTTTAAATTTGAAAAAGGTAATGGAAGAGAAGTATTAACTGTTAATAATTTAACTTATGTTGAAGATAATAAAAAACTCTTAAATAAAATATCTTTTAGTATTTTAAAAGGTGATAAAATTGCTTTACTAGGTTCTAATATTCAAAAGACTTTATTACTTGATATTCTATCTAAAAGAAAAAAATATACATCAGGTGAATTTAAATGGGGGGTAAACGCTAAAATTAGTTATTTTTTAAGTGATAATACGGAAATATTTAACAGTGATTTGAATATAATAGATTGGCTTTCAACTTTTAAAAAGATTGATGATGTAGAAGTTTTAAGAAGTTTTCTTGGAAGAATGTTATTTTCTGGAGAAGATGTATTTAAAAAAGTAAATGTTTTATCAGGTGGAGAAAAAGCTAGATGTATGTTATCTTTAATGATGCTTGAAGAACCAAACGTTTTACTTTTAGATGAGCCAACTAATCATTTAGATCTTGAAAGTATTACCTCTTTAAATACAGGACTTAATAAATTTGATGGTGAAATTATTTTTACAACTCATGATTATGAATTAAATGATACAGCATCCAATAGAATTATTGAAATATTTGAAAATGGTACAATTATTGATCGAAGAATGCCATACTCTGAATATATTCAAGATGAAAAAATTAATAAATTAAGAGAAGAAAATAAAATTAAATAACCAAAATTAAAAAATTATGATATACTTAAATTAATACATAGATAGGAGAGATTATGAACAGAAAAGTAGTAGTATTAGGTGGGGGTACTGGATTATCATGTTTACTTAAAGGTTTAAAAGAATACAATGTTTCAATAACAGCAATTGTATCAGTCTGTGATGATGGTAAATCAACAGGAAGACTAAGAGAAGAATTTAATCAAGTAGCTGTTGGAGATATTAGAAGAGTATTAGTTGCTCTATCAGAAACTGAGCCAATGTTTGAAGAACTTTTAAACTATCGTTTTCACACATCAAGTGATTTAAATGGTCATACCGTTGGAAATTTATTATTAACAGCTATGACTAATATTACCGGTAATATGAATAAAGGAATTAAATCACTTGGAAAAGTTTTAAACTTAAAAGGAAATGTTATTCCTTTATCAGAAGACAATTCAATTACTTTAATGGGTGAGATGGAAGATGGGGAAATCGTTGAAGGAGAACATAACATAACAGAAAAACATAAAAAAATTAAAAGAGTTTTCTATAAAAATGAACCAATTGTTTCACGTGATGCCATTAAAGCTATTAAAGAAGCTGATTTAATTGTCCTTAGTATGGGAAGTATTTATACAAGTATTATTCCAAATCTTATTTGTAAAGATATAATAGAAGCCATTGATAAATCAAATGCCAATATCATGTATGTATGTAATATTGTAACCCAACCAGGAGAAACTGATGATTTTAAAGCAAGTGATCATATAAATCTTTTAAACAGTTATTTAGGTAAGAAAAAAATAAGTGTTGGTATATTTAATCACGAAGAAATGTCTCCGGAACTAGTAAAAAAATATGAAACAGAAGAACAAAAAGATCCTGTTATACTTGATAAAGAAAATTTAAAAAATATAGAAATAATAGAAGATGATTTAATAAGTGATAAAGATGGAACTTTTAGACACGACACCTTAAGACTTGGTCTTGATATATTTACCTATTTATTAAATCATAGAAAGTAGGAAGTATGAAAAAAAGATTACTAATAGGAAAATTAATTGGTTTTATAGGAATAATAATATTTGCTATGGGAGTAAGTTATATATTTACTTACTTTAAAGATAAAATAAAATATCAAGATATAAATCTATTAGTAGTATTTGAAGATACTAAAACTTTTAAAATAGATAAATTACAAGAAAAAGATGAAACATTAAAAGAATACCCTTATAAATTTACTATAAAAAACAATAATAAAGTAAAAACAAAATATGAAATAATTATAAAAGATAATCAAAAATTAGATAAAACTAAATTAAATTATATTTTATATAAAAATGATAAAGTTTTAAAAGAAGATAATTTAAAAAATAATATAATAATGGATGAAATAGAAAAAAATTCAGAAAATAACTATTCATTATATATTTATTCTAGTTTAGAAGGAACATATGAATATAGTATAGAAATTATTAGCAAGTAGGTGATAACATGAATAAATCTAAATTTAATAAAGTAATACAAGATGGTAATATTGTTATACCCTTATATATTTTAAAATACTTTAAAAAGTTAAATATAACTATGGATGAATTTATCTTTCTTATGTATTTATATAATAAACAAGATAATTTAGATTTTAATCCTGAAAAAATAAGTCTTGATTTAAATATTGATATTATGGAAGTAATGGGTTATATTAGTACTTTAACTGATAAAGGTTATTTAAATTTACAAGTTAAAAAAACTGATAATAATTTATTAGAAGAAGTAATAGATTTAAGTAGTTTTTATGAGAAAATAAGTATTTTATTAATTAATAATGAAGAAATAGAAACTAATAATAGTAAAGGAATATTAAGTTTTGTTGAAAAAGAATTAGCAAGACCTATTAGTTCTTTAGAAATACAAATGATAGAAGGTTGGAAAAATAATAATATTTCTGATGAATTAATAAAAGAAGCTATTAAATTAGCTTTAAATGATGGGGTATATAGTTTAAAATACATTGATAAAATTTTAATAGACTGGAAAAATCATGGTTATAAAGATGTAAATGATGTTAAAAATACGAAACAAGATAAACAAATAGAAGAAAATATAAATGATGATATAACAGATTGGGATTGGTTAGAAGATGAAGAAGAATATATTGCTAATTAATACTTATTTAGATGAATTAATAGAAAAACCTATATGTGAATTAAATTATAATAAAGACTATGAATTATTAATAGCAGTTATGTTATCGGCTAATACAACTGATAAAGGAGTTAATAAAGTAACAAATATTTTATTTAAGAAATATCAAAGTTTAGAAGATTTAAAAAATAGTAATATAGAAGATATTAAAAGTATTATTAAACCAATTGGTTCTTATAATAAAAAAAGTGAATATATAAAAGAAATAGCTACTATTTTAATAGATGATTATAATGAAAAAATACCAGATACCATTGAAGAATTAATAAAACTACCAGGAATAGGAAGAAAATGTGCCAGTGTAATATTATCGGAAATATATGATATACCAGCATTTGCAGTTGACACGCATGTTATTAGAATTAGTAATAGACTAGGACTTGTTAATACTAAAGATCCAGTTAAAATAGAAAAAGAATTAAAAAAATTATTTAAAAAAAATACATGGAATAAAAAACATAAACAATTAGTTTTATTTGGTAGATATTATTGTAAGGCTAAAAATCCTAATTGCCAAAATTGTAAATTACAAAAAATTTGCCTAAAAAAAGATTGAAAAATTCAATCTTTTTTGTTATCATTATAGTAGGTGAGAATATGAATAATGATAATCAAAAATTAACTAATAAAAATAAAAAAGTATTAATATTTGGAATTGCTTTTTTAATTATAGTATTACTAGGTTCAACCTATGCTTTCTTCACATATTCTAAAAGTGTTCAAGCATTTACCTTAACAAGTGATACTATAAAAGCTGAATTTATAAGTGGAACTAATTCTATTAATATTACCAATGCTTACCCCATAAGTGATGAGTTTGCTTTAGCAAACTTAGATAAATTATCATATATAGACTTTACAGTTTCAAGTACTATAAATGATCCTAATAAAGCAATTTCATATGAATTATATTTAACCGGTGATACTACTAATACTTTAGATAGTAATTATATTAAAGTTTTTTTAACAGATGAAAATAATAATCAAGTAGTAAGTCCAAAAATATATAATAGTTTAGAAAATACTACTTATCAAGCCGATAAACAAACAGGTAAAGTTATTTATATTGGTAATAATCCAGGAACTAAATCTAATAAATATAGACTATATGCTTGGATTGATAAAGATTATGAACAAAACACAACTTCTCAAACATTTAAGTTTAATGTTAATATCTACGCTTATAATGATAATAATAAAATTTTATCAAACGTATTTATAAAAGATTTAAAAGAAAAACAAACCGATACTTGTAAAACTTATGTTGAAGAAGATGGTATAACCTATATATCAGGAACAAAGACTTGTATTAACTTTAATTATGTTTGGTATTCAGGAAAACTTTGGCGAATAACAGCCAT
>CADBSI010000040.1 GCA_902797275.1 uncultured Erysipelotrichaceae bacterium
AACAAGAACATATAGATTATATATGTGGATAGATGGAAATGTAAATATCTGTGGGGGAACTCAAACAGAAGGCTGTGATTATAATGTTTCAGATTGGTCAAATTTATTTGCAAGTATCAAAGTAAATGTAAATGGAAAATATGTCGAAGGAACAAACTTTGTTGAAGCAATTAAAAATAGATATAATGGTTCTAATCAAGATGGTTTAGTTGCAGTTAATACAGCAGGTGATTTAGCAACAACTAGTGATACAATTAGAGAATATCGTTATTCAGGAATAGGAAACTATTGTACATATCCAGATGGAAAAACTGATTATAATATATCTGTTTCAGGTAGTACTTGTCCTCAAACAGCATGTTATGTATCTAATATGAATATAGTTATGACTTCAGAAAATGATTTTTTTAAAATGGGAGCAACATGTAATAACAACGGAGGTACAACAATAAATATAAAAAATAATCAAACAACACCAACAGATAGCGGAATAAGAAATTATGTAACATTTAATAATGAGACATGGAGAATAGTAGGAATATTTAATGAAGAAAATGCAAGTGGAGAAAGAGCAGAAAGAATAAAACTAGTAAAAGATGAACCAATTAGTTTAAGTACAGAAGTACCAACAACTATTACAAAAGGTAATATAACATATCAAATGTTTAATCCAACAAGTGGAACTAAATACAAATATTTTTACTGGAATAGCCCATCAAGTGTAGAAACTAATTCAAATGATTGGGCAAAAGCAGGTAGTATGTATTATTTAAATGAAAATTATTTAAATAGTTTAGAAAATAGTAATTTAATCGAAAATATGAAATATTATTTAGGAAATGTAAATACAGATAATGGACCTATTACAGGAACAGCTAAAGAAGTTTATACTCAAGAAAGAGGGTCAACGGTATGTAATAGTAGTATAACAAGTAATAGTCATGAAAATAATTGTAATATTTGGAATGGTAATCAAGCAATCTGGAACGGAAAAATAGCTTTATTATACCCAAGTGATTTTGGTTATGCTTCTAATACAAGTAATTGGAGTAAAGATTTTAAAGATACAAATTCAAATGGCATAAGTTTAAACAATTGGATGTTTAATAATGAAGCAGCATTTTCTTGGTTCTTGTCTCCGGCGTCTATTGCTCCTGGTAGCGTCTCTGGCATGATCATTGGTGGCATCTTGTTCGGGGGCTATGCTGATTATGATGATGGTTTGGCTCTCCGACCTGTTTTAAGTCTTAAAACTGATACTAAAATTCTTGATGGATTAGGCAGTATAAATGATCCGTACATCCTATCAGATAATTAATCACTTAATGTCTAAAAATGTCAACTCTTTGTTGATATTTTTTTTAATAATATTAAAACGTGATATAATGTTGATGGAGATTATAATATATGATAAAAAAAATTAAAGATATAGATATAAATTATGTTCAATATGGAACCGGTAAAGATGTTGTTTTACTTCATGGATGGGGACAAAATATTCAAATGATGGATCCTCTTGGTAAATTGCTTAAAAACTGTAGAATAACTATTTTAGATTTACCAGGATTTGGAAGTAGCATGGAACCATCTTTTGCTTATAATATAAGTGATTATGCATCTCTTCTTCATGAATTTTTAAAAGAATTAAAAATCGATAATCCTATTTTAATTGGTCATTCCTTTGGAGGAAGAATTGCTATTTATTATGCATCTACTTATCCTGTTTCTAAACTTGTATTATTTGGAAGTCCTTTTATTAAAAGGGAAAATGATAGTTTAAAATTAAAAGTTTTTAAAAGTTTGAAAAAAATAAAATTTTTAAATAACCTTGCTGAAGTTATGAAAAATCATTTAGGAAGTGAAGATTATAAAAACGCTAGTGGGGTTATGCGTCAAATATTAGTTAATACTGTTAATACTGATTTAAGTTCTAATGCATCTAAAATAACTTGTCCAACTCTTTTAATATGGGGTAATAATGATGAAGCAGTTCCAGTTAGTGAAGCTAAAAAGTTAGAAAGTTTAATTAATGATAGTGCTTTAATAGTTTTAAATGGTACTCATTATTGTTATCTTGAAAATTTAAATCATATTTCATGTATATTAGAAAATTTCTTTTAGGAGGATTATGTTTATATTAATATTTATTTATTTAATTTATATATTTTATAAAAGTAGAAATTCATTATATATGTTGCAACAAAACTTATATAATGAAAATAATCGTTATTTAAGATGGGTAAAAAGAAATTATAAAGATTGTTTTAATGTAATTGATTTTTTACCATTTCTTTTCATGCTTTTCTTAATCATCACTGAGGATTCTTATATCAAGGAATTAATTTATATTTCAACTAGTATTTTATATATAATAGGTCTTTATAATGAATATAAAAGAAATAGTAATAAACAAACTAAAATTAAGTTTAATATTACTAAAAGAATTAAAAGATTATATTTAACTGAGTTTTTAATTATAATTATTTTAATTATTTTATTATTTACAACTAAGTATTTAGCTTTAATATTAATAATTTTAAATTTATTATTAGCTCTTAATTATTATTATATTTATTTAGTTAAATTAATTAATACTCCAATTGAAAAACTTGTTTATTTCTATTATTTTTCAAAAGCTAAGAAAAAATTAAAGAGTATGAGTAGATTAAAAGTAATAGGTATAACTGGTAGTTATGGTAAAACTAGTAGTAAAAATATTTTAGCAAGTGTTTTAGAACCTAAATATATTGTAAGACCAACTCCCAAGAATTTAAATACACCATATGGATTGATGATTACAATTAATAATTATTTAGATAATTTTGATGAAGTTTTAATAGCTGAAATGGGAGCTTATGTAAATGGAGAAATCAAGGAAATTTGTGATTTTGTTAAACCTAAATATGGTATTTTAACAATTATTGGAGATGCTCATTTAGAAACCTTTAAAACTAAAGAAAATATTTGTAAAACTAAGTTTGAACTTATTGAGTCTTTACCTGATGATGGAGCTTGTGTTTTAAATTTAGATGATCCTTATCAAGTCTCTTATGTTAAGAATTCTTTAAAAAGTAAAGCTAAGATACTTTGGATTGGTGTTGATAATAAAGAAGCTTTATATAATGCTACTCATATTAAATGTGATAGTAAAGGTACTAACTTTGATATTTTATATGATAATAAAACATATCATATTGAAACTAAATTATTAGGTCTTCATAACGTGTATAATATTTTAGCTGCATTTGCTCTTGGTAATTATTTAGGAGTAAATATTGATAGTATGATTTCTAAAATTAAAGCTTTAACCCCTACGGAACATCGACTTGAACTTAAAAAACTAAATAATTTTATGATGATAGATGATGCTTATAATTCTAATCCAATTGGAAGTAGTAATGCTTTAGATGTTTTAGGCTTAATGGATGGGTTTAAAGTAATTGTAACACCAGGTATGGTAGAACTTGGAATTAATGAAGAAAAGTTAAATTATGAATTTGGTTTAAAAATAAGTAAAGTATGTGATTTAGTAATATTAATAGGAGAAAATAGAACTAAAGTAATTAAAAAAGCTTTACTTGATAATTCCTATTCAAGTGATAATATTTTAGTTTTTAATAAATTAACAAATGCTTTTTCTTATCTTGAAAAACTTGGTTTAGAAAAAAAACAAGTTTATGCTTTATTTGAAAATGATTTACCTGATATATATAACGAAGGAGTGGATAAAAATGAAAATTAGATTAGGTGTTTTATTTGGAGGTATGTCGGTTGAACATGAAGTTAGTATTATAACTGCTATTCAGGCTATGAATAATCTTGATACTACTAAATATGAAATTGTTCCTATTTATATAGCTAAAGATGGTGTTTGGTATACTGGTAATATGTTAAAAGATATAGAAATATATTCTGATATGGATTTACTTAAAAGATATGCTAAAGAAGTAGTTTTGTATAATACTAATGGTCGTTTTGTATTACAAAGTAAAAAAGGAATATTTAGAAAAATTGTAAGTGAAATTGATTTAGCTTTTCCAATTATGCATGGAACTCATGGAGAAGATGGGGCTTTACAAGGTTATTTTGAAACAATTAAATTACCTTATTGTGAAAGTAATACCTATGCTTGTTGTGTTGGCCAAGATAAAGTATTCATGAAACAAATATTTGAAACTAATAAAGTTAATGTTGCAAGATATAAATGGTTCTTTGATGCTGATTATTTAAATGATTCTGAAAAAGTTATTAAAGAAATTGAAAAATTAGGTTATCCAGTTGTTGTTAAACCAGCAACTCTTGGTTCTAGTGTTGGTATTTCGGTTTGTCATGATGCTTTTGAATTAAATGAAGGCTTAAAAGATGCTTTTAAATATGATACTAAAGTAATTGTTGAAGAATTTATTAAAAATGCCAGAGAAGTAAATATAAGTGTTCTTGGTAATTATGAACATCAAGAATTAAGTCCAATTGAAGAAGTAGGATCAGCTAATGAAGTTTTAACTTATGAAGATAAATATATAGGTGGTAATAAAAAAATACCAAGTAAAGGTATGGCTAGTGCTAAAAGACAAATTCCTGCTAATTTAAGTAGTGAGTTAGTTAAAAAAATTCAAGAACAAGCAATTAGAGCTTATAAAGCTTTAAATTCTTCAGGAGTTGTTCGAATTGACTTTTTAATTTCAGATGATGAAGTATATGCAATTGAAGCTAATACAATTCCTGGTTCTTTATCTTTCTATTTATGGGACTATGCTAAGAAAAATTATAAAGAATTATTAGATGATATTATTAATATTGGTATAAAAGATTATAAAAAAAGAGAAAATAAAACTATTACTTTTGAAACTAATATATTAAAAGGATTTAAAGGTTTAAAAGGAGCTAAAGGAATAAAAAAATGAGAAAAGTTTTACTAGCAATTTTAGATGGATATGGATTAAGTGAAAGAATGGAAGGTAATGCAGTTAAACTTGCTACAACTAAAACTTTAGATAGTATATTTAAAAATTATCCTCATACTAAGATTGAAGCAAGTGGTGTTGCTGTTGGTTTGCCTGATAAACAAATGGGAAACTCAGAAGTAGGACATACCAATATTGGAGCTGGAAGAATAGTTTACCAGGATTTATCAAGAATTAATAATGATATTGAATCTAAAGATTTTTATAAAAAAGAAGAATTGATTAGAACTATTTATTATGCCAAGGTTCATCAACAAAAACTTCATTTAATAGGACTTTTATCAGATGGAGGAGTGCATAGTCATATTAAACATTTATTTGCTATTCTTGAGTTATGTAAAATTATAGGATTTTATGATGTTTATGTTCATGCTATTTTAGATGGAAGAGATACAAGTCCAACAAGTGGTATTACTTATCTTAAAATGCTAGATGAAAAACTAAATAAATTAAAAATAGGTCATCTTGCAACTATTATTGGACGATTTTATGCTATGGATAGAGATTCACGTTTTGAAAGAATTGAAGTAGCTTATAATTTATTTACCAAAGGAATTGGAGAAAAAGCACCAAAATATCTTGAAAAAATTCAAAATAACTATTATAATAATACAACAGATGAATTTATGGGACCAATTTTGGTTAATTCAAATGGTTTAATTGAAGAATCTGATGCTATTATCTTTTATAACTTTCGTCCTGATAGAGCAAGAGAAATAACAAGATGTTTTATTGATAAAGATTTTAAAGAATTTCCAAGAACTTATTTAAATAATTATTACACGGGAATGACTATTTATGATGAAACATTTAAAAATATTCATACAATTTATTTACAAGAAGAGCTTAAAAATACTTTAGGAGAAGTTATTTCTAATAATGGTTTAAAACAATTAAGAATTGCTGAAACTGAAAAATATGCTCATGTTACCTTTTTCTTTAATGGAGGCGTTGAAACTAAATATTTAAATGAAGATAGAATTTTAGTTAATTCTCCAAAAGAAGTTAAAACTTATGATTTAAAACCTGAAATGTCAGCTTATGAAGTTAAAGATAAATTAATTAATGAATTAAATAAAAACTATTATGATTTAATTATTTTAAATTTTGCTAATCCTGATATGGTAGGTCATACTGGTAATTTAAAAGCAACTATTAAAGCTATTGAAGCAGTTGATGATTGCATGAAAAGTGTTTTAGAAGCAGTTCTTGAAAACGATTATACAATGATTGTAACAGCTGATCATGGAAATAGTGAGTGTATGATTAATGAAGATGGTAGTATCAATACAGCTCACACCAATAACTTAGTTCCTTTAGCTATTGTTAATTATAGAGATGTTAAGTTAAATTTTGGTAAACTTTCTGATATAGCACCAACAATTTTAAAGATAATGGAAATTGATAAACCAGTTGAAATGACTGGAAATAGTCTTATAGATTAATTAGTTTAGGGGGTTAAAATGAAAAAAATAATTGTTTTCTTACTTATTTTATTACCTTTTACCGTTGATGCAAAAACAGTTAAATATATAAATGATAATGCTTTTGTTAATGTTAATATTGAATCTAATCAAATCGAAGTTAGTTTAAATGGGAAAAAAAGTCTTTTAATAGAAAATATGAGTTCATATTATAATGCTTTTATGGAGGGTAATTATCCAAATTATTTATTATATGCAGATGATATTTATTCATTTTCTAATACTGCTGATAAAAGTAAATTAGTTTTTACAGTTGCTAGTAAATATAATAAATTAGAAACAATTGATCCTACAAATTCTAATATTAAAAGTTGTAAAGATTTATTTGGGGTTAGTTTAATTAATTTTTTAAAAGGAAATATATTTAAAACAATATATATTTTAGTTCCTATTATTCTTTTAGTTTTAACAACTTTAGATTTTTCTAAAGTAGTTTTTTCTGATTCAAAAGATGATAATAAAAAAGCTTTTCAAAGATTTGGAAAAAGAGTTGTTGCTGCTGTTTTAATATATTTAACTCCAACAATTTTAATTTTTCTAATTGAAATACTAGGTGCTAGTGAAGTTAAAGAATGTGTTAATACTTTTAAAACAACTACAAATATTTCAAATTAATAGTTGTTTTTTTAGAAATTTATAAAAATAAAAAAGGAGGAATTTATGTCAAAAATTAAAATATTTGCTTTAGGTGGATTAAATGAAGATGGTAAAAATATGTATGTTGTAACAGTTGATAAAGATATATTTATATTTGATGCTGGTTTAAAATATCCTAAAGATATATTACTTGGAATAGATTATATTATTCCTGATTATACATATTTAAAAAATAATATAAAAAAAATAAAAGGTATATTTTTATCACATGGTCATGAATCTAATATAGGAGCTATCTCTGATATTGTTATGGATTTACCAGATATTCCTATATATGCTATGAAATATACCATGGAAATATTAAAAATTCAGTTAGAACTAGATAAAGTAGTAGCTAAAAACTTACATGTTATTAAACCAAATGTAAAAATTAACTTTGGAGAAAATAGTATTTTTCCAATTCAAATTACTCATTCAATTCCTGATACCACTTTATATGTTTTAAATACTCATGATGGTAGTATTGTCTACACAGGAGATTTTATCTTTGATCCTACTATGACTAATCATTTTTCTTGTGATATGGGACGTCTTGCCTATGTTGGTAAACAAAATGTGTTATGTTTAATGACTGAATCGATGTATGCTGAAAAACCAGGTTTTACTAGTCCAAAACATCGGGTTGCTAGTTTTATTAGAAGTGTTTTACATGATAATGAAAATCGTATTATCATGAGTGTTTTACCAGCTCATATATATAGAATTCAAGAAATATTTGATGAAGTATCTAAAACTAATCGTAAAATTGTTATTATGGGAAAAATGCTTCAAGATATTATTAATATGTCTTTAGCAGGTAAATATTTAACAATTAATCAAAATAAAATAGGTGATTTATCTAATTTAAATGATAAAGGTGTAATAGTTTTAGTAAGTGATTTAAAAGATAAACCATATGCTAACTTAGAAAGAATTTTAAAAGATAATGATAAATATATCAAATTAAATGAAACTGATACTATTTTTATAACTGAACCAATGTATCTTGGTATTGAAAAAAGAATGGTTATGATAATGGATGAGTTTGCTAGGCGTAAAATAAATGTTGTAGCCCTATCAAACAAAAATCATTTATTATTCCATCCATCTCAGGAAGACTTGATGATGATGATTAATATGATGAATCCAAAATATTATTTTCCAGTTAAAGGTAATTATAAAGATCAATTAGAAAATGCTAACTTGGCTTTAAAACTTGGTATTAATAAAAATAATATTTTATTAAAACAAAATGGAGATGTTATAACTTTTATAAATGGTAAATTACAAGATAGTTTGGAAAAAGTTGAAGTAGATGAAGTTTTAATTGATGGAAAAAGTCAAAATGACGTTGGAGAACTTGTTTTAAAAGATAGAGAAATGTTAGCAGAAGCAGGTATTGTTCTTGTAAGTGCTACCCTAGATAAAAAAACAAAAGAAATATTAGCAGGACCTGAAATATTAACAAGAGGATTTATTTATGTTAAAGATAATATGGATATTCTAAAAGAAAGTAGTGTTATCTCAGAAAGAATTATTAAAAATAATATAAGTAATAACTATGTTGATTACAATAACATTAAGCAAGAAATAAGACTTAATCTAGGAAAATATTTCTACGAAGAAACTGAATGTAGACCAATGATAATAACTGTTATTGGAGAAGTTTAATGAGTCTAGATTTAATTATAATAATACTTTTAGGAATTAGTATTATATTAAATATAATTATAATTTTAAAAATAAAAAGACCAAATGATAATAATCTTGATTTAATTGAAAGACTTGGTCGATTTGAAGTAAATATTACTAAAGAATTTGGTAATTTAAAAACCGAATTAGGTGATAAATTAAATAATAATTTTGAAAAAACAAATGATAAATTAGAATTTAAATTAAATGAAATTAATAGTAAAGTTAATTCTAGAATAGATGAAAACTTTGAAAAAACTAATAAAACTTTTATAAATGTTTTAGAAAGATTATCTAAAATAGATGAAGCTCAGAAAAAAATAGAAACTTTATCGACTGATATAGTATCCCTTGAAAATATTTTAACTGATAAAAAATCAAGGGGAATATTTGGAGAAGTTAATCTAAATAGTATTTTAAAAAATGTATTTGGAGATAAAAATGATAAGTTATATAGAATTCAATATAAACTTAGTAATTCCTATATAGCTGATTCTGTAATATTTGCTCCAGAGCCTTTAAAAATGATTGCAATAGATTCTAAATTTCCTTTAGAATCGTACCGAATAATGGTTGATAAAAAGAAAAGTGATGTGGAAAGAAGTCTTGCTTTTAAACAATTTAAATTAGATGTAAAAAAACATATAGATGATATTAGTTATAAATATATAATAGAAGGAGAAACAAGTAGTCAAGCTATGATGTTTATTCCAGCAGAAGCTGTATTTGCTGAGATTAATGCTTATCATCAAGACTTAGTAGAATATGCTTATAAAAAAAGAGTTTGGTTAACAAGTCCTACTACTTTAATAGCAACTTTAACCATGATTTTAATGGCTTTTCAAAACATTGAAAGAGATAAATATACAAGTATTATTCATGAAGAATTAAATAAATTAGGAATAGAATTTACACGATTTAAAGAAAGATTTGATAAGTTATCTAAAAGTATTTTAACGGTTAATAAAGATGTTGAAGCATTTACTATAACAACCGATAAAATAAAAAAGAAATTTGATACTATATCAAATGTTGATATTGAAAATAATGATGTAGATTATGAAAAAATTAGTTAAAGCTAATTTTTTTCTATACATTTCTTTTGGTATTTGTTAAAATAAAGATAGGAGATGATTAAGTGATGAAATGTATTTTAATGAATAAAAATAAAAAAGTTTTACTTGCTGAATATGATAAAGCAACTGGGGTATTTACTAATGTCTATGAAATTTATGATATTAACTATGCTCCTTATATTTTAAAAAGTTCTTATTTAAGTAATGATATAAATGATACTTTTAGAACTAATCTAACTGAATGGTTTAAAGGAAGAGGAATACCCTCATGGAGAGATAGATTAGATTTATTATTACATAGATTAAATATAAATGCTCCTTGTGAATTACTAGATAAAGCTTTTGGCTTGTCTTTATCTGATCAATACTTCTTGTGTCCCTTAAATTCTAATATTAAATATGAAGATATTAATTTCTTTGATAATGATTTTGATTATACAGAATTTATGGAAGCATCTTTATCTAAAAATAGTAGTATAATAACAAATGTTTCTTCTTTAAAAACTCCTAATAATACAACTGATGGAATGTTAAGAAAAGCATGGATTATTGATAATAATATTAGATATTTGTTAAAAGGTGGTTATAAAAATGAAACTTTACAACCCTTTAATGAAGCTTTAGCTAGTGAAATATGTAAAAGATTAGATTTTAGTCATGTCGAATATACTTTAGATATTTATAAAAATATAGTTGTTTCTAAATGTCCTTGTTTTATAACTAAAGATACTGAATTAATTACTTGTCATCAAATAGTAAATGATATGAAAAAATATAATAGTTTGCAAGATTATGAAGAATATATAAAAAAATTAGAAAAAGAAGGAATAGAAAATCCAAGAATTAAACTGGAAAATATGTATATCTTAGACTTTTTAATTATGAATGAAGATAGACATCTTAATAACTTTGGAATTATAAGAGATGTTAATACTTTAAAATGGTTAGATGTTGCTCCTATATTTGATAATGGTCAAAGTCTTAATATAGAATATTATGATGATGTGGAAATGCATATAAAAGGAGAAGGTAAATTATTTTATGAAATTAAACCATTTGATGAAATTATAAAAGTAGTAAAAGATATTAAAAGAATAGATATAAATAAATTAGATGGAATAGTTGAATGGTTTGATGAGTTATTACATAAATATCAAAAGATAACGGAATATTCAGATACAAGAATTAATAGACTTTGTATATTATTAAATAGACAAGTTAATAAATTAAAAAAATTAATAGAAAATAGTTAAAAATAAATAAGATAATATTCATATACAAATATTTTATCTTTTTTATTATTTTTACATATTTTTACATTTTCTAATATGAGATGTTTTACATTATTCATAACTTTTGTTATAATATTACTAGAATAGAAGGATAGTTATGAAGAAGAAAATAATTTTATTACTTAGTATATATTTTATTATTTTACCAGTTAAAGCTCTTACTTATAAAGAAATAGAATCAAGAAGTGTTTGTCCTAATTTTGAACTTGCAATTGCTAATACTTCTAAAAATTTAGATAGTGTAGCTTGCTTTGATACTTATCTTGATGCTAAAAATAAATTTAATGAAACTAATAATGATGATTTAGTTATTCTAGAAAGAAAAAATAATATAACTAAAATAATAGATGCTAAATATGCTCTTGTCTATCTAGGAGTTAGAAGTATTTCAGAAAATACTAATTATTATTCAAATAATAATTTAACAAGTAGTATAGCTTATATGAATCATCATCCAAACTATGGAGCAACTGATGGAGCTTTTTTAGAATTTAATTATGATAATCATGCAGCTTTAGTCTATTCAAATGGAGTAAAAGGTTGGTTAAAAAATGATTATTACCGAATAATTCCTCTTAATTTTTTAGGAACTACAAGCTATTATAAAATAGTTAATAATGAATTATATCATTACTATGGTAAAGATATTCAAACTAATTATTCAAGTTATGGAAGAGTAATTGATAAAAAACCAGATTATTTAGAAAATAAAACTTATTATAGCTTTGATGGTACTTATTTTTATAATAGTTTTAAAGAATTATTAACTGATTTAAAAAATAATAATCATAACTTAAGTGTAAACAAGGATAATCCTTATTATAATTATTATATGTATTTGCCTCATAGAGGAATATCTAATTATTCTGGTGATGATATTGATTCTTATTTAAAAAATAATAAAGGTTTAATTGGAACTATTTATGGTAATAGAGCTATGACTCATTACTCAAATATGTATCAAACTGGTAATTTCTTTAAAAATAGTGAATACTTATACGGAGCTAATGCTATTTTAATGATGTCTTTAGCGACTAATGAATCTGCTCTTGGTCAAAGTAGTATAGCAATTTATAAAAATAATTTATTTGGTCATTCAGCATATGACTCTAGTGCTTTTGATTCAGCAACTGGTTATTTAAATCCTTATCAAAGTATAATAGGACATGCTAAAAGTTATATAAATTGTGGTTATGCTAATCCTAATGATTCTAGATATTATGGATCTAATATGGGTAATAAAAATAGTGGTATGAATATAAAATATGCAAGTGATCCGTATTGGGGTGAGAAAGCTGCTAATTATTATTATTTATTTGATAAAGATAATGGTTTTCTAGATTACAATTATTATCAATTAGGAATAACTACAAATTATGGTTTTAATGTTAGATCAGAACCTAATCAAACAAGTAGTATTCCCTTTACGATAAAATCTTTAAATGTTCCAGTTATTATATTAGATGAGGTAAAAGGAACTTATTATAATGGATCAGATATTTGGTATAAAGTTATTTCAGATATGAATCTTAATGGAACGAGAACCAGTGGAGTTAGTTGTAGTTATGCTAATTATTATAACTATAATTCTTATGTTTATATACATTCATCTTTTATTAAAAAAATTAATAAAACTATAAATGGTAAATACAATAGTGTTAATTTACAAAATAATAATTATATTTATAAAGAATATGCAAGTGGAGCTAAATATACTCCTAAAACTGGTACTATTATAAAAAATACGGATATGTATATAACCTCATCTTTAAATGATAAAATTGGTTCTTTAAATAAAGGTATGATTGTTCCTGTATTCATGACAGCTTATTTAAATGATAAACCAGTTGCTTATTTAGTAGAAAGTATTTATAGTAAAAATCAAAAAGCGTGGATAGATGCAAGTAGTTTAGAATTTGTTAATAAAGATTTATTAATAACTAACTTAAATACTAATTATTTAAATGTTTTTAATGATGTATCCGGAAGTGTTATAGGAAGTATTTATACTAATACTTATTCGGTTATTGTAGATTCTAAAAAATCTAATAATGATTTATGGATAAAAATTCATTATGATAATAATACCTATGCTTGGTTAAATACTAATATTTCAGCAAGTTTAGGAACAATTTTCTATACAACTGATTTAATAAATCAACCTCCAACTATAACTGCAACTGATAAAACTATCTATGTTAAAGATGAATTTGATCCTTTAAAAGATGTAAAAGCCATAGATCCAGAAGATGGAGATATTACTAAAAATATAAAAGTATCAGGAAGTGTTGATATCAATAAACCAGGAATTTATCAACTAACTTATGAGGTTATAGATTCAAAAGGTGAAAAAGCTACTAAAACTATTAAAGTTGTTGTTAAAGATTATGAAGTAAGAAACAGTTTATTCATGTATGAATCACTAAAACATGTAAGTAGTAATACCTTTGAATTTAAAGGCTTTCTAGGAACAATTAAAGAAGATAATAAAAATAACTATCATACTATAACTTTTAAAAATGAAGATACTAATAAAGAATATACTTATAAATTAGATAAATACCTAGATTATCCATATGAAATGTCTAGTTTAGAAGATGATAAAAAATATGATTATTCAGCTGGTTGGTTTCAGGGAAAAATTGATTTATCTAACTTAGAAAATGGTAATTATTTAATTTATATTAATTCTTATAATTATACAAATGGTACTAAAACAACTTCATATTTTACTAATATTGCTTATTTAGATATGCCAAGAAGGGTAAAAGGAAATAATTTAGGATTTGCTTTTAATGTTGATTTTTCTCATCAAGGAAGTCCTATGATTTTAGAAGTTAGAAAAGATTTAATTAGTTATGACGAACCAATTAGTATGGATCCTATGTATAATTACTTTAATGAATTAAAACTTGATGGGGATAATTTAACTATAACTGGAACAAGTCATAGTATTGGAGTAAACTATTCTAAAAATGATACGGTAAAAAGAGAAATAATCTTTGAAAACTTAGATACTTATGAAAGAACAAGTTATGATTTATCTTATATTGACAATGGTCCTTATAAAATAGAACTTGCAGTATCAGATAATAAAGATAAAACAAGAGCTTGGTTTAAGAAAACAATTAGTTTAAAAGATTTAAAAAAAGGAAAATACTCAGTTATTATTAAAACAACATCTAATAATAAAACATATTATGGGGAATTAATGGACGTTGCTTATACAGACTTTTCTAATTTAAATACAAGTAATTATATTTTTTCAAGAATTGATGAAAAAAGATTAAGAATAGAACTTGAAAAGAAGTAAAAATATGATATAATTAAAAAGAATAGGAGACTTGAAAATGAAAGAATTTTTTAGTATGAATAAACCATTTAAAAAATATTTACCAATTTATATGATAACGTTATCAATCATTCTATTGATGGGAACAAGTTATGCTCTTTTAAGAAGTTCCCATCAAGGAGAAAATACTTATACAATGAATGTTGGAACTCTTCAAGTAACATTTGTTGATAGTGAAACAAATGCTTTAACTCTTGAAAATGCTTTTCCAATGACAGATGATGAAGGCATGAGTGAGGCAAAAGAACTTACTTTTACAGTTAAAAATACTGGAACTGTTCTAGCAAAATATTCAGTTTACATAGAAGAAACATCAACTACTCCGGAGTTTAAAAGTGTAATTAGATTTATTTCTAATAAAAATAATACTGGTTATAATAGTCCTAAAACTTTATCAGAAGATAAATATATTGATAGTGAGTCATATCTTGATGTATCTGAAACAGCTGTTTATAAAGTAAAAGCTTGGATATCTGATGCAGCAGATAGTACTTACATGAATAAAACATTTACAGCAAGAATTGTTGTAACAGGTGAACAAGCATCAATAACTCCTGAATATATTAGAAATGTAATAAAAAGTAAACAAACATCAACGTGCAAAACTTATGTAGATGAAGATGGTATAACTTATGTATCAGGAACAAAAGATTGTATAAACTTTAATTATGTTTGGTATTCCGGTAAACTTTGGAGAATAACAGCAATTAACAAAGATGGAACTATGAAAATGATAACCGATGATCCAATTACAACTATCTCATATAACTCTTATAGTGATGTTAATTTTTATGATATATCTAAAAAAGATGATGCATCTTATACCGGATCGTACATGTATCAATGGTTAAATGAAGACTTTTTAGATACTTTATATAATTATCAAAATATAATAGTTGAAGATAGTACTTGGAATATAACTAATTCTAATGCAAGTAGTAAAGATGAAATAAGCACTAAATTACCTGAAACAACTTTAATAAATAATTTAACCATAGGTAAAAATACCCCAGTAGGACTACTAAACAGTTATGAATATTATTTAAGTTATAAAAATACAAGTTATTCATCTGGTTATTTAAATATAGGATATTGGTTGTGGTTATTAAATCCATATAGCTCTTCTCGTGTTTGGGGCGTTTACAACGACGGGGATACTAACGGCTTCGAACCGAGTAGTACCTACGGCACTCGCCCGTCAATTAATCTAAAATCAAATATCCAACTTTCAGGTGGATCAGGCACCAAAGATGATCCATATACAATATCAGGAGATAAGGAACAACCAACTATAAATACTACTTTATTAAACACCAGAACAATAGGTGAGTATGTAGTA
>CADBSI010000041.1 GCA_902797275.1 uncultured Erysipelotrichaceae bacterium
AATAATTTTACTTGGAATATAATTGTAAAAAAATATAAAAAGATATTTAAGTGAGGTAACATGAAAAAATTAAAAAATAAATTTTCTAAACTATTTTATTTAATTAAAAAATCAATTTATTTTGCTTGGCATAGACATCACTTCTTAATACCTCCAAGTGCAATGAAAAAATATATAAATTCTTTTTTTAGAATATTAAGACGAGGTGGTTCATCTTCTAATTTAATTGATAATAAAAAAGCTTATAATGAATGGTTAGATAAAAATAATAATTTTGATTTAATACCAAATTTTAAATATAATCCTTTAATATCAGTCATTGTTCCAGTTTATAATGTTAAACCAGATTATTTAAGATGTTCTATTGAAAGTGTTTTAAATCAATCTTATCAAAACTTTGAAATAATTATTGTAGATGATGCATCATCTAATCTTGAAACTAAAAATTGTTTAAAAGAATATGAAAATAAGAAAAAAATTAAAATAAAATATCGTAGTAATAATGGAATGATTTCCGTTTGTAGTAATGATGGGTTAAAACTTGCTAAAGGAGAATTTATCGTTTTACTTGATAATGATGATATGTTAGATAAAAATAGTTTATATTATGTAGTTGAAGCTTTAAATAATAATTTAAAATTAGATTTTATTTATACAGATGAAGATAAAATGGATATAAATGGTAATTTCTTTGAACCTCATTTTAAACCAGATTTTTCACCTGATACTTTTTATGCTATGAATTATATTTGTCATATGGCATGTATTAGAAAAAGTTTAATTGATAAAGTTTCAGGTTTTAGAAAAGAATATGATGGGGCTCAGGATTATGATTTATTTTTAAGAATATTAGATATAACTAATAATATTTATCATATACCAAGAATTTTATATCATTGGAGAGAAATTCCAACTTCAACTAGTTTTGCTCTTGGTAATAAATCTTATGCTTATCTTGCTGGCAAAAAAGCTCTTATTGATGAATTTAAAAGAAAAAATATTGAGGTAGAAATACTAGATAATAAAACAAGTAGTACTTATTTAGTAAAATATAAACATGATAATCCCTTAGTTAGTATTATTATTCCTATGAAAGATAAAGTAAATATTACTAGAACTTGTATTGACTCATTACTTAATAAAAATACTTATCAAAACTTTGAAATAATAATAGTTGATAATAATAGTTGTGAAGAAGAAACATTTTTATATTTTGAAGAATTAAAAAAATATAAAAACATAAAAATATTAGAGGTAAAAGAAGAGTTTAACTATTCAAGATTAAATAACTTAGCAGTTAAAAAGGCAAGGGGTGAATACATTTTACTTTTAAATAATGATACTGAGGTAAAAAGTCCAGATTTTCTTGATTGGATGGTAGGGTATGCTAGTCAAGATCATATTGCCTGTGTTGGTTTGAAACTTTTATATAAAGATTTAAAAGTTCAACATGCTGGGGTTGTTCTTAGCTATGGAGGTGTTGCAGGACATGTGTTTGTAACATCTAGTAATAAAGATATAGGAATATTTAATCGTCTTTCCATGCCTTATGATTATTCAGCCGTAACTGCCGCTTGCCTTATGATTAAAAAAGAAAAATATCTTGAAATAGGTGGTTTTGATGAGAAATTAAAAGTTGCTTTAAATGATGTAGATTTAAATTTAAAAGCTCTTGATAAAGGTTATTACAATGTTTGTTTGAATAACATAGAAATGTTTCATTATGAATCAAAATCAAGGGGATATGAAGACACAAAAGAAAAAGCTGAAAGATTTAAAACTGAGCAAGATTATATGTTAAAAAAATGGGGTAAAAAACTAGAAAAAGATAAGTTTTTTAGTTCTAATTATTTTTAGTTGAAAATAAGTAAAAAATAAACTATAATTAAGAGGTAAGTAGGTGATTATATGGATGATATTCTTTTAGAGGATATAGATGATGATGTAGTAGTTTTTAATGATAAAAAGAATATCAAGAACGATATGAAGAATAAAAAGAATAAAAAGAAAAAAGTTAAAAAATTAAATATATATTTATTTATAATATCAATAATATTAATACTAATGATATTTTTAACAACTTATTTAATTATAAAATATGATATTTTGCCATTTAAATATTTAATAATATTTATTATAGTAGTAATTATTATTCCTTTTGTTTTAATATTTTTAACTTTAAAAAAGAAAAAGAAAAAAGGAAATAAATTAAAAGTATTTTTATCAATTATAGAAATTATTTATATACTAATTCTTAGTTTTGGTTTTTATTATTTAAATAAAACATTTAATTTTCTTGATGATTTTACTAGTAATAATAAGTATCAAATTAAAAACTTTTATGTAGTTGCTTTAAATAAAAGTGATTATAAAGAAATTAAAGATTTGGATACGGAAAAAATTGGATTTGTTAATAATTTAAATAGTAGTATTGATAGTGCTAATAAAAAACTTTCGGAAGTAATTAAAGTAGATTTAGTTGAATATGATGATTATACTGTTTTAATCAATAGTTTAGATAAAAAAGAAATAGAAGGATTTGTAATAGGAGATTCTTACTTTGATAGTCTAGTTGAAGAAGATGAAGAATTAAAAGAAAAATTAAAAATTATTTATAAATTTTCTTTAAAAGAAAAATTAGAAAGTTTTAAAAAAGAAGTTAATTTACAAAAAGATACTTTTAATATTTATATATCAGGGATAGATTCTTATGGAGATGTTAACAGTTTAACTAGAAGTGATGTTAATATTATTGTTAGTATTAATCCTAAAACTCATCAAATACTAATGATTAATATTCCAAGAGATTATTATGTTACTTTACATGGAACAGGTAAGAAGGATAAATTAACTCATGCCGGTATTTATGGACTTGATATGAGTGTTAAAACTTTAGAAGACTTACTTGATATTGAAATAAATTATTATTTCAAAGTAAATTATGGGGCTCTAGAAAAACTTGTTGATGCCTTAGGTGGAGTGGATGTTTATTCTAATTATAATTTTACAACAGTTGGAACTGATAAAAGTTACTATTTTAAAAAAGGACTTAACAGAGTAAATGGAGAAAAAGCTTTATACTTTGTTCGTACAAGA
>CADBSI010000042.1 GCA_902797275.1 uncultured Erysipelotrichaceae bacterium
GTTTTTGTACAAAAAATAATTGACATTAACAGTTTTCGGACAGCCCCTTTTTTTTATATGTAGTTATAATTATTGTTAATGATAATATAAAAATGGCTCTTGTTCAAAATACGTGGCTTTTTAACTAAAAGTGTGATATACTTATTTATAAGAATAGATAAGAGGTAAAAATGGAAGAACAAATTAAAACACTAGATCCTAATTTAGTTATTAATGACAGAAAAGATTATGATAATGAAATTCATATTTATTGTGAGAGCATATATGATGATAAACCTATACATCAAACAACAGAAAAAGTAGTTTCTGATATCCCATTTAATAATAAGAAGGTTTTTCTTCACTTAAAAGTAAAAAGATTTAAAAATACATTTGATATGACTACTAAAAAAAAGACGATTACAGAAAAATTTGACTTTTTAAATGATACTAGAACACGAACTAATAGGTTAGAAGAATTGCTATATGAGTTAACTAAAAATCAAAGTTTTAGTGCTGCAGCAGAATATGCAAATAAATATTTAACGAATATTTCAAGATTTACTTTAGTTAGAATGGTCTTAAAAAAAACGAAACAATAGATTATGAAAGTGTTGAAATAGTTGGGATTGATGATGTTTGTAAAAGAAAAAGAACAGATTATTTTACAATATTAGTAGATTTAGTAAAAAGAAAAGTGGTAGATTTAATTGAAGGAAGAGATGTTGAAACTGTATCTGAATGGTTAAAAAAGTTTCCTAATATAAAAATAGCAAGCCGAGATGGTTCTGTTACATATCGTTCAACAATAGAAAAAGCTAATCCAGATATTATCCAAGTTAGTGATAGATTTCATGAAATAAAATTACTATCAGAGACATTAGAAAAATATATAAGAAAACACTATAGTAAAAATATTATAGTTATTCAAAATGGTGATAATAACGAAAGGATAGAAGAAAATTTCAAACAAGAATATGAACAATTATCATTAAAAGCAAAAGAAAATTATGATAGGAAAAACTCAGAATTTTATCAAATTAAAGAGTATTATAACAGATGCAATAATTATTCCAAAACAGCAAGGAAATTTGGAGTTAATTATCGTACTGTGAAAGAGTATGCTCATATGGATATCTTGCCAATTCAAAAACGAAAAAGCAATAGTAAACTAGATAAATACAAAGATATTATTATAGACAATAAAAAAAAAAAAAAAAAAGACATTTATGAAATATTGAAAAAGAATGGCTATAAAGGAACATTTTCAAATTTGCGTATGTACATTTACAATAATCATCTAAAAGTATCTACTATTGATAAAAATAAATACGTAAATAGAACTAATATAATAGATATTTTACATCATAAAGGTATCAGTAATTTAAAATTAAATCAGGAAGAAGAAAAAATTTTAAAACAACTTTTAAAACAAGACAAAATGCTATCAAAAATTATTGAAATCAGTGACAGTTTTTCTATCGTATTGTTTTCTAAAAATCCTGATAAACTAGATAAATGGATTAGAGAAGCAAAAAGTTTAAATATTAGTGAATTAGATACTTTTGTAACAACAATAGAAAATGATATTATTGCTTCAAAAAATTCTATTACTTATTTAGATATTAGTAATGGTTTAACAGAAGGTAAAAATTGTAAAATGAAACTAATAAAAAGGATAATGTATGGAAGATGTTCACCAAAGCTATTAAGAGCTAAATTAATTCAAATCGGATAATGTCACGTAGTCTGCACAAGAGCCATAGTTTTAATAGATTATGATTATTTTAAAATTACAACTGATTTTATAGATAATGAAGAAAAACTTTTATTTTTTAATAAAAGGAAATTATATAATCTATTACAAGAAATAATAAAAATAAATGCCTCAAAAATTAAGAAATTAAAAGTAAATAATTTATTTTCTTTTGATATACTTGAAAATACTAATATTACTGATGAATTGTCTAAAAAATTAAAATATGTTAAAAGACCTATTGATTACCTTCAATAAAATAAAAAACTTATCACTAGTTTTATAATAAAAAATGTATTATAATAAAGTTATTGAAAATAAGAGTTTATGATAGTGAGGTTATAATTATGAAAGATGATTTAGAAAATACAATTCCTATTAAAGTACTAAGTGATATTGAAACTCCTGAAGTTTTAGATGAAGTAACGGAAACTAGAGAATTTAAATACAAAGAAGCTCTAGCTCAAGATACAGAAGCTAAAAAATTAGTTGAAGCTCAAGAACAAGCTGAAGAAGCTTTAGCTGAAAAAAATATAATGGAAGCAGAAAAATTAATTGAAGAAGAAAACAAAGAAAATAGTGAAGAAACTAATCCTGAAGAACAACCTAAAAAACAAAATATCTTCAAAAGATTAATTGAAAAATTTAAAAGTTTACCTAAAAAGAAAAAAGTAATAGTTATAATAACTAGTATCATTATTTTAGCAGCTATTATAACAGGTATAGTTTTATTAGTATTACATTTCAATAAAAAAGAAATTATTGAAGAAGAAAAAGTTGATGATACACCTCCAGTAGTAGTTGACAATTTCTACTATAAAGAAGGTAGCCTTCATTTTCTAAATGCTAAAGGTGATGAAATAGGTAATTATGAATGCACTAATAAAGAACAAGAATTATGTTTTGTTGGCGTAAATA
>CADBSI010000043.1 GCA_902797275.1 uncultured Erysipelotrichaceae bacterium
AAAACATGTTATCTATGTATGGATAGATGCTTTATCAAATTATATAAGTGCTCTTGGTTATTTAACTGAAGATGATTCTAAATTTAAAAAATATTGGCCTGCCGATTTGCATATTGTTGGTAAAGAAATAGTAAGATTTCATACAATTATTTGGCCAATTCTTCTAATGGCTTTAGATTTACCTTTACCAAAACAAGTATTTGGTCATGGATGGCTTGTTATAAATGGAGGCAAAATTTCCAAAAGTTTAGGAAATTATAAAGATCCAAGAGAATATATTGCTACTTATTCTAAAGATGCAATAAGATATTATTTATTAAGAGAAGTACCATTTGGATCAGATGGAACATTCTCAGAAGACTTATTGGTTAGTAGATATAATACAGATCTTGCTAACACTGTTGGTAATTTAGTTAATCGTACTTTATCAATGCTTACAAAATATTTTGATGGCGTAATTGTCAAATCTGATGTTAAAACTGAATTTGATGATAGCTTAATAAGTCTTGTTGAAAGTACAAAAGTTAAAGTTGATGAATATATGGATAAATTGGAAATACCAGAAGCTCTTGATTCTATCTTTGAAATATTTAGAAGAAGTAATAAATATATAGATGAAACTACTCCTTGGATACTTGCTAAAGAAGAAAATAAAGATAAATTAAAAACTGTTCTATATAATTTAATTGAAAGTATTAGAATAGGTGCAATTCTTTTATTACCTTTTATTCCTGATACTGCAAATGAAATATTAAGACAAATTAATACTAAGAATATAACTCTTGATACAATTACTTTTGGTTCTTTAGAAACAGATATTCATATAAATGATTTTAAACCAATATTCATGAGAGTAGAAAAAGATGAAAAGTAATTATTTAACTGACACTCATTTTCATCTTGATTTAGAAGATGATATTGAAGACATTTTAAAAAGAGCCTATGAAAACGGAGTTAATAACTTTATAATATCAGGATGTGATTTAAAAGGTATTAAAGAAGGACTTGAAATAATAAATAAATACCCAGTTTATTTAACCATAGGAATTCATCCTGATGAAATAGATGAGTATGATGAAAATACGATTTCCTATTTAGAAGAATTAATTAAAAATAATCCTAAAATAATAGGAATAGGTGAAATAGGACTTGATTATTATCATAATAAAGATAACAAGCCTGAACAAATTAAATTATTTAAAGATCAATTAGATTTAGCAAAAAAATTAAATTTACCAGTTGTTATTCATTCAAGAGATGCTTATTTAGATACTTTTAATATTTTAAGTGAATATGATTTAAAAATTACAATTCATTGTTTTAGTGGTTCTTTAGAAGTTGCATCTTCTTATATTAAAAGAGGATATTTATTAGGAATAGGAGGAGTATCAACTTATTCTAATACTAATTTAACAAGTGTATTAAAAGATATTCCTTTAGAAAATATTGTTTTAGAAACTGATAGTCCTTATCTAACCCCAGTACCTTTTAGAGGTCAAAAAAATGAACCTAAAAATATTAGTATTATAGCAGCTAATCTTTGTTCTATTAAAAATATTAGCATGGATGAATTAATTAAAATAACTAATAATAATATAAAAAAACAATATAATTTAGAAGAAATAGCAAATTAACTATTTCTTTTTTCGTTTGACTAATTAATTAGAAAGTGCTATTATTTTTATTGTAGAGGTGTTGCCTTTGAGAACTAAGAAACAAGCGAAAAGTTTAAAAGTTTACTTTTCTAGTTTATTTTTAATAATATTTCTTCTCTTTGTAATAGCAACTAGTAATACTGAAAATAGTTTTGTAGCTAATAATGAAAACAATGTTAAAGCTATTGAATCATCAAGAGTAAATGCCAGTTATAAAAGTATAAAAAAAGAAACTATTGTAGTATCTTCTATGGAAGAACTTAAAAATAATGTTAATAAAACCGTTATGTTTACAGGAACAATAACAGCTTATGGTCCTGATTGTGTTGGTTGTTCTGGTAGGCTTGGTTGCCCTCCTTATATGAATGTTAAAAATGGTAATATTTATTATGAAGATGCTACTTATGGAAAAATTAGAATTTTAGCAAGTGATAGTAATATACCATGTGGTAGCATTATTAAAGTTTCTAATTATTTAGGTACTAGTTTTACAGGAATAGTTTTAGATAGAGGAAGTGCTATAAAAGGGTTTACTATGGATTTATTAGAAGAAAGTGAGGCTAAGACTAAAAAAATTGGTCGACAATATAATATAGGTTTTGAAATAGAAAGATGGGGTTTTTAACCATCTTTTTTGTCAAGATTAAAAAAAGTTAAATAAAAGTTAAAAAAATGTATATTTGTAAATGATGTGAAACAAAAAAATTGAAAAAATGACTCAAAGGAAATATTGAGTTGTTTTTTGTTTTTTTGTTAGTTG
>CADBSI010000044.1 GCA_902797275.1 uncultured Erysipelotrichaceae bacterium
AAAAGATAATATCATAACCAGTTACTAAACAATCCGTTGGGAAGTATCTTTGAAAATCGACCGTATTATCTGGCCAACCTAAAGTCGAAAATGGCCACAAAGCAGATGAGAACCAAGTATCTAATACGTCTTCATCTTGAACCCAACCATCTCCTTTTGGCTTTTCAGAACCAACATACATCTCTTCCCCTCTATACCAAGCAGGAATTCTATGTCCCCACCATAATTGACGAGATATACACCAGTCATATGATATTTCCATCCAATGATTTAAGATTTTTTCAAAACGAGGTGGAACAAAGTTTACTTTTGTTTCTTTATTCTTTTGATTTTCTAAAACATTTTTAGCTAAATCACCCATTTTAACAAACCATTGTTTTGATAAGTATGGTTCAACCATAACTCCCGTTCTCTCAGAATGACCAACACTGTGAGTCATTTCTTCTACTTTAAGTAATAAGCCCTTAGCTTTTAAATCTTGAAGTAATTTTTCTCTACATTCTTCTCTTGTTAAACCTGTATAACCAATAGCATTTTCATTCATAGTTGCATCTTCATTCATGACAACAATTCTTTCTAAGTTATGTCTATTACCTACTTCAAAATCGTTAGGATCATGAGCGGGAGTTATTTTTACGCAACCGGTTCCAAAAGTTGGATCAGCATGTTCATCACCAATAATTGGTATTAATTTATTAACAATTGGTAAAATAACCATTTTACCAATTAAATCTTTATAACGTTCGTCTTCAGGATTAACAGCAACAGCTGTATCACCAAATAAAGTTTCTGGCCTTGTTGTTGCAACATCTAAATAATCATCAGTTCCAGCAATTATATATTTTAAATGGTAAAAAGCTCCTTTAACATTTTTATAAATAACTTCTTCATTTGATAAAGCTGTTTTAGCTAGAGGATCCCAATTAATTATTTTTTCTCCTCGATAAATTATACCTTTATTATAATAATCAACAAATACTTTAATAACTGCTTTACTTAAGCCTTCATCAAGGGTAAATCTTTCTTTTCGGTAGTCAAGACATAACCCAAGTTTAGCCCATTGATCTCTTATATTACTACTATATTCACGAGTCCAGTCCCAACAAGCTTTTAAAAAGTTTTCACGTCCGTATTCATATTTATCAATTCCTTTATCTTTTAATCTTTTTACAACTTTTGCTTCCGTTGCAATTGCAGCATGATCCATTCCAGGAAGCCACAAACAATCAAATCCTTTTAACTTTTTATAACGAATGATAACATCTTGAATAGTTGTATCGTATGCATGTCCTAAATGTAATTTACCCGTTACATTTGGAGGTGGTATAACAATACAAAATGGTTTTTTATCTAAATTACCACTATTAAAATAACCATTTTCCTTCCATTTTTCATATTTATCTTTTTCAACACTTAAGTGATCATATTTAGTCCCTAACATATTTCTTCTCCTTCTCTTCTTCATTTATTTTACTAACTAAAAATTCAAATAATTCTTGTAATTCCAAACTTACCTTTACTTTACTTAAATATCTATTTATATTACCTGTTTTTTCTAAAATATCTTTTGATTTATCAAAATATAAATTTTTCATAAAACTAAGTCTTAATAAAGTTCTTTCACTTTTATTATCAATTAATTTTAAATCAATTGGTTTGTTATTTAAGTATAAATCCATTAATTCAAATTTAGGAGTTGTTGTAAATTCTTCTTCATATAACTCTGAAACTACTCTAATGATATCTATTTTATCAACATCTCTTATCATTTTACAAAAGAGTTCTTCTAGAGGTTTTAAATCATCAACTAGTTCTTTTTTATTATGATAATATACAGCCTTTTTAATTATTTCATATAAAGAACTTGGTATATTAAATCTTTCAATAAAGTTATCTTCAAATAAAATTTTATTACTATAATTTGCATGATCAAATCTGGTATTTTTAAAAGCCTTAAATTCCGTTGCTTCATAAAATCTTCCTAAATCATGAAATAACCCAATTAAATAAGCAAGACACATTTCATTACTATCTAAGTTTAGCCGATTAGCAAGTAAAACCATTAAATTTGCCACCCGTTTAGTATGCTCATATTTAGCTAAAATAAGCCTATCATTTAAATCATAATTTTCTTTAATATAATTAGAAAATAACTCCCAATACCAATCAATCATAAAACCTCCCAAAATTTAAAAAAACTCCGTCCCCTAAAGGACGAAGCTGAACGTGGTACCACCTTAATTTATACTCAAAATCTTAATGCGATTAACAATATATCTTACTAAACTCAGATATATACCTCCAAAGCTACCTTCTACTATCAATTATATTAAGTTTCACCAAAACCTTAACTCTCTTTAATAACTAATAATATACTCCTCTTCTTCATCAGTTCAATTAAATAGTAGCATAAAATATTTAAAAATGCAATTACTTTTTATTATTTTTTTCAATTCGATGATACTCTAATAATCTATACATACTATATATAGTTTTTTCAGTTCGATATATTAAATCAACAGGTGTATTCTTCCTTGTAATATAACTTGATAATTCATCTAATAAAACTCTTATATTTTGATAAATTTTTTCATTAAAAGGATCTTTTTTATACTCATCATATAAATTTTTTATATTTATAATTATATTTCTATAAACTTCTAAATTAAAATTCATAATTCCTCTCTTAAATAATTAACACCTAAGTCAAATAATTCTTGATAATTATTGATAGTAGTTATTTTATAATCATATATATAAGTTAAATTATCTTTATTAACAATTAAATATTTATTATTAAAACGATCAACTAAATACTTAGAACCTGGATATATTTTATTAAAATTAGTTTTTAAAACCATTAAACACCATCTAGATTTATAAACTACTTCTAAATTAGGATTTTTTAAATATCTATTTTTATAAGCTATTACTAAGTCTTCTATATCTTTTTTAGATAATTCAAGGGATAAAGTAATCCTAAGAGCACCTAAAGAATTTAATAAAGCTACAGTATAAGAATTAAAAACATTAAAGGAATAATCAGTTATAAAACTTTTAAATTTATTTAAAGCCCCCAATTCTCCTACTAAATATAAGTTATCTTTGTATTTATTATAATCAAATACTACTCTTGGTATTCTTTTAATAGTTTTAGATAAATAAGAATAATTATCATCTTTTAAATAAGAAAATTCTCTTTCTTTTTTATAATCAATTAAACTAATTTCATAAGTACCATCAACTATTTCTTTTTTATATTTAAGAAGTCTTGCTTCATTTAATTTATCAATTCCTTCTCTTCTTAAATTATTAAGACTACTAATAGGTAAAAATAAAGATTTATCTAGATTAATTTCTATATTATCTATTTTATAAATAGTATCATTTATTTTCTTTAATTTATCTGAAACTAAAGATATAGTTAATTCTTTTTTAGTAGCAAGACTTGGTTTTTCTCCATATACTTTAATAGTATTATAATTATCACTTATAATAAGTTCAATTTCTTTATTTAAACTTATATTACAAGTCATTTTAATAGGTATTTTTCTTATTCTTTCTTTTATTATTTTTAATATATTATTATCTATTTCATAACTTAAAGTTTTATAAACTAAACTATCAACATTTATTTTTTTATTTACTTTAAACGTAATAATATCATTTTTATAAGCTTCATATACTTGTTTATTATTAACTCTAAATTCGTTTAAAGTAAGACCATATTCATATTCATCTTTTATTCTTAAACCATCATGAATAGATACTTTATCAAATAATTTAATACTTACATAGTTATTTTTTTCAAGAATTACTTTCCCTATTAATACTCCTAAATGATTAGATGACATATCATCTATATTATTTTTTTCATTAAAGATAAAACCATTTGTAGTATTTCTAGTAAAGCAAGTTTTAAGATCATGTAAAGTTTTTAAATCTACTTTTAAAGTTTTAGTTTTCAAGTAATTAGTTAAAGTATCTTTATATAATTTAGTTGCTAAATAAACATAACTTGGACTTTTCATTCTACCTTCAATTTTAAAACTATCTATTCCAGCATCTATTAATTTATCTAAATTATAAATAGTTTCTAAATCTTTCATACTTAAAGGATAATCACCTTTATTTAAAACATTATATTTTTCATCTAATACTTTATAAGGTAATCTACAACAACCTGTACAAGTACCACGATTACCACTTCTTGGACCTATGCTTCTAGCAAATAAACAATTACCTGAATAAGAAACACATAAAGCTCCATGAACAAATACTTCAACTTCTAACCCTGAATATTTTTTAATTTTAATTATTTCTTCAAGAGGAGTTTCACGAGCTAGAACTATTCTTTTAATTCCAAGTTTTTTAGCCATTAAAGCTCCATCTAAATTATGAATATGCATCTGCGTTGAAGCATGAATTTCTAAATTAGGAAACTTTTTATGAACTAAATCAATCATGCCCAAGTCTTGCATAATAACAGCATCAACATTATTTCGATGTAAAAATGAAATAAACTCAAGAAATTTAGAAACTTCCCTTTCAAGAACTAATATATTACAAGTAATATATACTTTAACCCCGTATAAATGAGCATAATTAATAACATAAACTAATTCTTCATTAGTAAAATTATTAGCAAAACTCCTAGCTCCAAACATTTTACCAGCCAAATAAACAGCATCACAACCACCCTCAATTGCAGCATAAAACGAATCCATCGATCCACAAGGAGACAATATTTCCATACAACCACCACTTTCAATAGAATTATAACAAATAATTTAAATAAATAAAAGAAAAAATTACTTGACATAAAAAAAGAAGTAGATGAAATGATTAATAATAAAGAAAAATACCCAAGATACACCAATAGAAAAGATTTAAAAAAAACCTTACTAAGTGATTAATATAAGACTAAAAAATAGTTTCTAAACAAAAAGTTGAAAAACTATTTTTATTTAATTAATCTTTTAAAGCTATTGTAAATGGATTATTTTTAGTTCCATTTCCACCTGTTATAACAACATTTGATTTTAGATAAATTGAAGGACGAGCAGCATCAGTAAAGGAAGTATAGCTATCGCTAGCACCACCGTCGTTGTAAACGAGCCAAACATGAGAAGAGCTATAAGGTGTTATTAACCATATATTACCTAAACTATGATAACCGTTTCCTTGTTGACTTGCAAACATTTCTCCGTATCTTGGTAGTCCTACATAACCAGTATTCCAAATACTTGTTGTTTTAACGCAATCT
>CADBSI010000045.1 GCA_902797275.1 uncultured Erysipelotrichaceae bacterium
AACTTTTTTTATTCTTCATATAATTAATTATTATTATTTTCCTCTTGAATTGTATCAAGAATGGTTTCTATAATCTTCCATTCTCTATCTGTCTCAATTGGTATAAGTTCAGTCTTTTCTTTATTTGGATCATAAATTGAAGCATACACTTTAACATTTCCCTTATCATCAGTTGTATTATCCGTATACACTATATAACTTTTCTTAGTTTCTTCAGAATCAAAAGTAAATAAAACATCACATACAATTTCCTTCCCCTCGTCATTAATTACTGTAAATGTATTTTTTTCTTCCATATTATTTTATTCCTTTCTATTTTCTATTATTTCTATCTAAATATGATTGTAAAATAACTACACTTGCTACTCCATCAACCACATTTTTTCTTTTTTTTCTTGACATATCACCACTTATTAAAACATTGTTGCTTATCTTAGATGTTAATCTTTCGTCTTCAAGAACAACTTCTATATTATATTTTTTTTCTAATTTTTCTTTAAACTCCAAAACAATATGTGTCATATTACTTTCAGTGTTATTCATATTTTTAGGATACCCCAAAATAATCTTATCAATTTTTAAAGTAGATATAATCTTACCTAATTCTGCTATTAAATAATCGTAATCATTATCATGTCTTAAAGTTTGATAATTAGTTGCAATCACTCCATTTGATTTACTAATACCTAATGTTTTAGTTCCTAAATCTAAGCCTAAATATGTCACAAAATCACCACTATAATCATACCATTTTTTTTCTTTTAAATCAATTGTATTTCCAAAAAAGTTGTAATTACTTAGAAAACATTCAGAAAAAATACTTAATTTATCTAAAAATTATAATATTTCTTATTCTTGACAAATTGAACATTTTAATAATAAAGTCATTAAATATTCAAATATTCTTTAACACTCAAAGAAATTGCTTTAACAAATTCATCTTTTTCATTTAAAAGAATTTTTAAATTACTACTACTATTTAAATAACCAAGTTCTAATAAATAGGCTTCGGTTCCGTGATTACTATTATAATATATATTTCCAGGCTTATTAGGATTTCTTAAGTCAATATAAGAATTTGTAATTATGCCTCCTACTTCTCTTATCATATAATAATAAGTTGAATCCGTTGTTGCTTTTTCATATGGCTTGTAATTATTTTTTTCAGCTTCTTTTTTAATAGCTTCAAGATCAATTTTATCTAGTGTTTTAAGATAAATTCCTTCATCTATTTTAAATGATGTATTTTTAGAAATAGGACTAGTTGTATATTTTTTTATGTTATTAACCACTAAAGAGGCAAATTCTTTGTTTGTATGATTAGGTATATAAATTTCTAATCCACCTTTATTAACATTTTTAACTGATGAGTTTTGATGGACTGATAACATTAGTTTGGCTTTAGTTTCATAGGGAATACCGGTTCTACTATTTTTACCATAATTAGCAATTGATATATCTTTTTCTCTAGTAAGTTTTACTTTTAAACCTAAATTTTCTAAAGATTCTTTTAATTTAAGAGCATAATCTAGATTAATTTTGCTTTCGAAATAACCATTTTTACTTGCTCCAACATCTTTACCACCGTGACCTGGGTCGATTACAATATCATAATAGGTATCAGGTAAATTCTCTTCTTTACAACTCAAAAATAAATTTTTATTTAAATTATTAGCAAATGAAATATCTATTTTATTATTTTTACCAGCTTTAGTAATGGTATAATATTCTAAATTTTTATATTTGGTGTCATTTATTAAGTTATAATAAATTACTTTATCATTTTTTTTACTTTTTAAAAGTAGAAGATACTCACCTTGCTTCAATTCTTCTAAATTAATACCTTCATTTATCAATGTATTGGTTTTAAAAATTGTTTTATTAGTTGTAGGTTCTAAATTCAAACTATATTCTGTTTCTAAATCATCATTTTTAAATACCAAAGTTAAATCTGAATTATTTTCATTAATATATCCTTCAAGATTAAAAAAACGTCCATATATCGTAAATGATGTTATATTAGCTTTTTTTTGAATATTATCTAAAAAACTATATTTTTTCTCTACATTAACATTAACAGCTGAAAAGCTTTTTTTTAAAAAAGCTGTTGCTACTAGCAATAATGATACTATAATAAAAATCAATATTTTTCGTTTCATATTATCTACCCTTTAATTAATTATAACCTAAAAATTAAAAAAATAATAGTAAAATCAAATTTTCATGTAAAGTAAATTGTTTTTATGTAAAGTATAGATATACCTAATATAGTAAATTATAAATTAATCAACTAAACTATGTAAAATATTTTCAAATTCTTCAGGTGGTTCTTTTTCAAATTCTAATATTTTACCGGTTCTTGGATGAGGAAATTTTATTTTATAAGAATGTAAAAGTTGTCCAAAATCACTATCTTTTATTTTTTTGCCATACAAAGGATCACCTACAACTGGATGATTAATATAAGCCATATGTACTCTTATTTGATGGGTTCTTCCAGTTTCTAATTTGCATTCTATCAAGGTATAGTTTTTATACCTTTTTAAAACTTTAAAATGAGTAATGGCTTTTTTAGAGTTTATACTGGTAACAACTTGTTTTTCTCGGTTATAATTATCTCTTCCTATTGGAGCATCAATCGTTCCTGTTTCATGATTAAATGTTCCTTCAACAAGAGCTAAGTAATATCTTTCAACTACTTTTTCTTGAATCATTTTGGCTAATTTTTCATGAATATAGTCATTTTTGGCAACTAACATCAAACCACTTGTATCTTTATCTAAACGATGAACTATTCCTGGTCTTATATCATTATTGCTTAAGTTATATTTTCCAATCAAGGCATTTACTAGAGTATTTTCATAATTACCAGGAGCTGGATGCGTAACCATACCTGATTTTTTATTAATCACTAATAAATCATCATCTTCATAGACAATATCAAGAGGAATATTACAAGGAATTAATTCTTTGTTATCTTCAACACTTTTAGTATCAATAACAGAAATTACATCACCAACACTCACTTTATAACTATTGGTAATTACTTTATCATTTACTAAAACATTTCCTTCCTCAATTAACTTTTGAATTTTATTTCTAGAAAATTCTAATAGTTTAGTACTTAAATATTTATCAATTCTTGAATTTTCATTTTCAATTACTTCTATTTTCATTTTTTCCTCCTAATATCTCAATTATAATTAAAATAGTTGCTATTACTATAAAAGAATCTGCTACATTAAAAATAGGTGCGTCATAAGTAAATAATTTGAAATCAAAAAAATCAACTACTCCAGGATAAAATATCCGATCAAACATATTACCTAGAACCCCTCCTATTAATAAGCTATAATATAAAGTCTTATACTTAGTTAATTTTTCTTTTCTTATAAAAATAACTAAACCTATAATTAAAAGTAGTCCTAAAAGAATGAATAATATTTTTTTACCTTCTAAAATACTAAAAGCAGCTCCCTCATTGTATACGAAAGTTATATTAAAGAAATTAGGAATAACTTCTATACTTTGAAACAACTTAAGATTAGTTTTAACTATTAATTTACTAAAAAAATCAATTATAAAAAATAATAAACTATACATATAAATTTTTTTCATATTTATCACAAGAAAAATTATAACATTAATATTTTAAGATGTAAATTCTTCTTTTAAAAATTATAAATTATAAGTTTAAATGTTCTTTTTTAAAACACTTTTTTTATTACTTTACGTTTTTAAAATTATTAATTTAATTACTTAGATAAAATTAGTTTTAATAATTTGGATAAATTTTAAATGCTTGATATTTTTTAATAAGGAATTTATTTATTTCATATTTTAATTAAGTATTTTTTTAATTTATAAGCATTTTTTAATTTTAAATTTCTTTTTTATAATAATTTACTAGTATTTTTTGTCCATTTGGATAAGTTTCATAAGAAGATTTAAGATATTTCGTGAAACCAAAATGAAAATATATTTGTTTATTTCTAATTTCATTTGGTTCAACACCTAACGTTAAATATTTAAAACCTATTTTTTTTAAATCACTTTCAAGAAATTTATAAAGTTTGGAAAAATAGCCTTTTCCTTCATATTTTTTATTAGTTCTAAAAGCTGTTAGATAAGCTGTATTTTTAGAAATTAAGTCTTCTTTATTTTGTATATTTAAATCCTTATCTGAAATAATTGCTGTTGCTTCTGTGATTATTTTATCATCAAGAATGCCCATATAAACAATTCTTGTATTTAAATTATCTAAAGCAATTTGCTTAAATTCTTTCCACATTTTAGAATTATGATGTTTTTTAATTTCAAGATCAAATTTTTTAGTAATTAAGTTTTTATCAGCAACAATACAATTATATTCCATATTAAAATCACCAAACTAATTATATATTATAAATTAAGCAAAAGAAAGTCAAGAAGATAAAACTAACTTTAAATATAACTTAAATATTAAAAATAAAAAAGTTAAATAAATAACTTCATAGAAATCATTATTTAACTTTATTTTGTTTCTTATTGTTTTATATTTCAAAAAAAATAAATCCGAATTAAATAGTAAAATATAAAATTTTATTATAAATTATAACTTTGTTTTAAATTGTAAAATAATAATTTAAATAACATTTAAAAAAACAATAGAAACAATATAGGCTAAATTTTTTTTATTTAATTTGCACAATAACTTAGCAAAACCTATGTTATTAAATTTCAAATTCAATAGAATTTAATTTTGAAATTTCAAAATCTGTTTTTTGGATTTGTTCATCTATTAATTTTATTTTATTTTTTAAATCTTTCGTGTCAAAGTTTAAAGTTTTACATTCGAAATATGAATTATTTACTTCTGTTATTCTTTTTTTTGTATTTTTTAAATTTAGTAGTTCTTCATAAGCTGATTTTACTCTTCTTAAGTTAGCATTATCAACAATAGCTTCTTGAATAGTACGACCATCTGTTAATTTGAATATATTATTTTTTTCATAAAGAACTGATTTTAGCTTTGATAATTTTTTAGCACTATTTTCTATTTCTTGAAAATTTATATCAAAAGTTTCTTTATTATCTTCAATTGTATTTACTCTTCCGTCTAATTCCTCAGTCGTTGTATTAATTGCATATTCTCTAATAGAGTAGCATACATTATTTAAAGCTTTTTCTTGTTCTGCAATAAGAGACATTAATGATGAAATATTTGTTTTCATTTTTTATTTCCTTTCATATAATTTTATAATGTTATTTAGTTAACTATTTAATGTTTAAATTATAATAATTAATTTTTGATTTAATAAATATATATCATATTATTATCGAAATTACAATATATAATACTTATATTTTTTACAATAAGAAAAAGCGTACATAAAAATGTATGCTTTTAACAAGTTTTTTATTTAATTATTATTTAGTTGCTTTTATTGCAGCTTGAGCAGCAGCAAGACGAGCTATTGGTACTCTAAATGGACTACATGAAACATATGTTAAACCTACATTATGGCAGAATTCAACACTTGATGGATCTCCACCATGTTCACCACAGATACCTAATTTGATATCAGGTCTTGTTTGTCTACCTAATTCAGCAGCCATTTTAACTAATTTACCAACACCAACTTGGTCAAGTTTAGCAAATGGATCATTTTCATAGATTTTCTTATCATAATATGAACCTAAGAATTTACCAGCATCATCTCTTGAGAATCCAAATGTCATTTGAGTTAAATCATTTGTTCC
>CADBSI010000046.1 GCA_902797275.1 uncultured Erysipelotrichaceae bacterium
GTAAGATTAGTTTATACAATTCCATCACGTGGATTAATAGGATTCTCAACTAACTTCATGACTTTAACAAAAGGTTACGGTATTATGAATCATACTTTCAAAGAATATCGTCCTATTGTTCATAATCAAGTAGGGGAAAGAAAACTCGGAGTTTTAGTTTCTATGGAAAATGGAAAAGCTACTGCTTATGCTCTTGGACAACTTGAAGAAAGAGGAACAATGTTTGTTGAACCAGGTGATGAAGTATATGAGGGAATGATTGTCGGTGAACATAATCATGATAATGATATAGCAGTTAACGTTGTAAAGGGTAAAAACTTAACTAATACCAGGGCAAGTGGATCAGATCACACAGTTGTTTTAAAAAGACCACGTGTTATGTCTCTTGAAATTGCACTTGACTATATTAATAACGATGAACTAGTAGAAGTTACACCTCTTGGATTTAGACTTCGTAAAAAAATACTAAAAGCTGAACTTCGTAAAAAAGCTAATAATCAAGTTTTACAGTAAGATGTAAACCTTGATTTTTTTTAGAAAATATTATATCATTATATGGTAAAATAATATAAAGGAGTAATCAATGAAGAAAAAAATTCAGTTAATTTTAAAAAAAATTAAAATTAAAAAAACTATAAATTTTTTAAAAACTAATCGTATGTATATATATATGTTTTTATCATTATATATTTTAGATATATCAACAAGACTTGCTAGTAGTTCTATAAATTTTGTTAAACCAATGTCGCTGTATCCTAACCTTTTTTCTCTTATTTGGTTATTATTACTTATTTTTACGATTAAAAATATAAAAAGTGTTTATGGAAAACTTATATATGGTTTGTCTTATGGCTTTTCTTTTATTATGTTTTTAGTTCATAATATTTATTATAATATCTTTAAAATATATTTTGATTTTTCAGTTTTATCAGCTGCCAGTGAAGGAAGTTCCTATTTTTTAGATACTTTAAAAAATATTACTTGGTGGATGTATTTAATAATGTTTTTTAGTATAAGTCTTTCTATTTTAACTTATAAAAGTTTTAAAAAGCAAAATAATTTTAATTTGAAAAAAATTACCATAGTTTTCTTATTATTTGTTATTATTCATTCTTTAATACCTTATACTTTTGGGGCTAGTACAACAAAGTTAGAATGGAATGCTTGGAATAATAAAAGAAATGTTTATAATACTTTTAATGATAATAATAAAAGTATGGAACTAGTTGGTTTATTTGAATATAATTTTCGTAATATTTATGTTAATTATTTTCGAAAAGAAGAAAAAAATGATGATGAGTCTCTAAGTTTTCTAGATGAATTATTTAGTCTAGATGAAAAACATTTAAATTCTTATACAGGTTTGTTTGAAGGAAAGAATTTAATTTTAGTTCAAATGGAAAGTATTGATAACTTTTTAACTAATCCTGAAGTTATGCCAAATCTTGCAAGTATTAGAAATAATTCAATTAATTTTACTAATCATTATTCTTTTGTAAATGGGGGAGGTTCTACTTTTAACTCAGAATTTATGGTTAATACAGGTTATTCAACTCCTTATAGTTATAATCAAAATGCTTATACTTTTAGTAAAAATAACTTTGATTATTCTTTACCTAACTTATTTAAAAGTGTTGGTTATACAGTTAATGCTTTTCATATGAATTCAAGTGAATATTATTCAAGAGGAATTAATTATAAAAACTTTGGTTATAATTCTTATAATGGTTTAAAAGATTTAGGAATATATGAAAACAAAGAATACTATTTAGATACTGAACTTCTTAAAAATGAAACTTTTAATAGTAAGATTTTTAATGTAGAAAACACCGTTAATCCTAACTTTGTATCTTATATAATTACTTATTCAGCTCATTTACCTTTTTCTAAAACAAGTGGAGTTTGTAGTATGCCATTAACAGAAGAAGAAAAAAATAATCCTGATTATAATCCAAGTGAAATAGATTGTATGAAAATTCAAGCTGCCGAAACTGATAGAATGATAGGTCTATTGATGGACAATTTAAAAGAAAAAGGTTTATATGATAATACTGTAGTTGTTTTCTTTGCTGATCATTATGCTTATACTGTAAGTGATAAAAACTTACTTGCTCCTTATAAAGATATTGATACTAATTTAATTAATAAAACTGATTTCTTTATTTGGTCAAGTGATATAAAACCTTTTAATGTTAATAAAACTACTAGTCAATTAAATATTTTACCAACTCTTTTAAATTTATTTAATCTCTATGATCATCCAAGTTATTATGTTGGAGATGATGCTTTAGATAATAGTTATTCTGGTTATGTTTTCTTTAATGATTATACTTGGTATGATGGAAAACGTTATGTCTTAGCAAATGGTGAAGTTTTAAAAGGATTAAAGGCAACTCCTGATTATATTAATAATATGGCTACAATGATTAATGAAAAAACCAGAAAAAACGATGAAGTTTTAAAAACAAATTATTTTAAAGTTTTAAAAAATAAAAAAACTCTTAATAGTTAATTGCTAATTTATAATTTTTATGTTAAGATAAAAGAAAGTAGAGGGATAAAATGATAACTAAAGATAATGTAATAACCTTAGCATATAAGGGTTTAGCTGCTTTAATACTTAGTATTTTTCGTAAAAAAGATAAAATAAAAGCTTTATTTATTGAAGAAGAAGTAGTTGATGAAAATTTAAAAACAATGACTAATCGTTTAGATAAAGCATCTATTGATAAAGATCAAGATAAAATTACTTTTAAATATAAAACTAAATTAAAAAATGGTAAAGTATCAACTGGTACTTTTGATGCTTATAATATAGAACAGGCTAAAAACTATTTAATAAATGAAGGATATGAATTAGTTTCAATTGTACCAGTTAAAAAAAATAGCTTTGATCTTTCCAGTTTAAATTTAACAATTTTTACTCCTATTAAAATGGGAGAATTATCTTTTGCTTTAACCCAAATATCAACTTACTTAAAAGCTGGTATGAGTTTAGTAGATGCCTTTCGAATTCTTGCCAAACAATCATCTAAGCCAAGTGTTAGAAAAATTTATAATATGATAGTATATGATTTATTATCAGGAGAGTCTTTATCAACTGCTTTAGAACATCAACCAAATGTATTTCCAAAACTATTAACTAACATGGTAAGATCTGCTGAATTAACTGGAGATTTACCTGCTATTTTAGATGATATGGCAGATTATTATACTTCAATTGATAAAACTAAAAAAGAATTAAAAAGTGCTATGACCTATCCTACTATAGTACTTATTATGGCTATTGCAGTTATTATCTTTGTTCTTCGTTATATAGTTCCAGAGTATGTAGCAATGTTTTCTAGTTGGAGTGATCAATTACCAAAAATTACCGTTATGACAATTAGTTTTAGTAATTTCTTACAAGATTATTTATTGCAACTTATAATAATTATTATTATGATTTTACTTTTATACATATATTGGTTTAAAAATGTTAAATCATTTAAATATTTAATGCAATTAATTTATTTAAAAATACCAGTTGTTAAAAATATAATAATTTATAGTGAAGTATCTATGTTTTCAAAAACATTTGCCTCTCTTTTAAATCATGGAGTATTTATAACTGATAGTATGGATGTTTTACTTAAAGTAAGTGATAATGAAATTTATAAAAGAATAATTGAAAATACAGTTCATAATTTGAATAGGGGTGGAAAAATATCAGAAGCTTTTAAAGATAATCCATACATTCCAGTTGTTGCTTATGAAATGATAGTAACAGGAGAATCAACTGGTAAACTAGGAACTATGATGGAAAAAGTTGCTGATTATTATCAAAATTTATATAGAAATTCTATTAATCAAGTAAAAACTTTACTAGAACCAATTTTAATTGTTTTCTTAACTTTTACTGTTGGTATTATTATAATTTCTATAATCGTTCCAATGTTTGAAATGTATAAGGTAATTAGCTAATGAATACACTTTGTTATATATTTATGTTTCTTTTAGGAACAATTCTAGGATCATACTTTGGAGTTTTAGGTATTAGAATACCAAGAGGAGAGAATACTTTTAATTCTAGAAGTCATTGTGAAAAATGTGGTCATATTTTAAAATGGTATGAATTAATACCGGTTTTGTCTTTCTTTTTGCAAGGAGGAAAATGTCGTGTTTGTAAAACAAAATTATCAATAATGTACCCATTACTAGAACTTGGAACTGGTCTTTTATTTCTGGTTAGTTATCATTCTTATGGTTTTTCTTATAACCTAATTATTTCTCTTACTTTAGTTAGCTTATTTATGCTAGTAATTGTTTCAGATATTACTTATTTAATTATACCTGATAGGTTTATCATAGTTTCTAGTATAATTATATTTCTTATTAAAGCATTAGATGTTGGCATACTTCAAGCTTTAATACAAGTTGGGTATGGCGTTTTATGCTTTGGCTTCATGTATTTAATCATGCTCCTTGGAAATTACCTATTTAAAAAAGAAAGTTTAGGAGGAGCCGACATTAAACTTATGTTTTTAGTAGGTTTAACTCTTGATCCAATGCTTGCTATTGTTGTTTTATTTCTATCAAGTATTATTGCTTTACCAGTTTCCTTAATAATTCTTGTAAAAAATAAAGAACACGTTATTCCTTATGGACCTTTTATAATGCTTGGATTATTAATTGTTAATTTTACTAAGTTAAATATAAAAGAAATATTTTTAAAATTTATTAATTTTTTAAATTAGAATAGTTAATTTTTTAATTAATTATTTTTTCTTGGTTAAATTACTAAAATGTGATATAATACATCCTTGTTTAGGAGGGGATTATTTTGAAAAGTACAATTTTATCTAAAGAAGAAGCAAAAGAATTACTTATCAAAGCTAAAAAAGGTGATACAAAAGCTAAAGAATTATTGCTTATTTCCAATATGGGTTTAATTAGAACTATATCTGCTAATTATCAAGGAAATGGCTTAGAACTCGAAGATTTAATGATTGAAGGTGGACTTGGTTTAATTAGAGCAATTGATGCTTATGATTTATCTAAAGATACAAATTTTCCTACTTATGCTTTCTATTGGATTAGACAATATTTAAATAAAGCTATTAGAATGCAAGGTAAGCTAATTAAATTACCAAATTATATCTTTGTTAGAGTAAAAAAATTAACTATTTTAAAAAGTAAGTTAGAAAAAGAATTAGGCCATACTCCAACAATTGAAGAATTAGCTTTATATATGAATACTACTATAGATGATATTAATAATTTAGAAAAAAGTATGAGAAGTGTTATAAGTTTAAATATGCCAATTCCATATTATAATACTGAAAATGAATTACAAGAATTAGTAGCAGATTTAGATACAGATGTTTTCTTACAAATGTTTGATAAAATTAAAAGTGATGGTATTAAAAGAATAATTGAGAATTCCGGATTAACTGAAAGAGAAATAAAAATATTATTTATGCGTTTTGGTATAGATGAAGAAGAAAAATCTTTAAGTGAAATTGCTAACATTTATAATTTATCAATTGAAAGAGTAAGACAAATTGAAAAGAAAATATTTAAAGTTTTAAGAGATCCAATAATTCTTGATAAATTAAAAGATTATTTAGAAGAAGATGTTAATTTTGAAAATTATTCTAAATGTTTAAAGAAAATATAAAATAAAAAGAAGAAAAATATCTAAATAACTAGAATATTTTTCTTTTTCTTTGTATAATATTATTTGTTTAGGAGGATTATGAATATAATAGATATAATTACAAAGAAAAGATTAAAGGAAGAACTTAGTTATGAAGAACTTTCCTATGCTTTTAATTCTTATTTAGAAGGCTTGGTTAAAGATTATCAAATGTCATCTCTTTTAATGGCTATTGTTATAAATGGTATGAGTGATACTGAAACTTTTAACTTAACTGATATTTTTCTTAAGTCAGGTGATAGACTTGATTTAAGTAGTATTAAAGGTACTAAAATTGATAAACATTCAACAGGCGGAATAGGGGATAAGATTACTTTAATAATTGGGCCTATTGTTGCTAGTTTAGGCGTAATTGTACCTAAAATGAGTGGAAGAGGACTAGATTATACGGGAGGAACTATTGATAAACTTGAAAGTATAAAAGGTTTTAAAACCAGTTTAACTGAAGCTGAATTTATTAGGGAGTTAAAGGATATTGGTTTTGCGATTACTAGTCAAACGAGTAATTTATGTCCAATGGATAAATATATTTATGCTCTTCGTGATGTAACGGGAACAACTGAATCTATTCCTTTAATAGCAACTAGTATTATGTCCAAAAAAATAGCTGGAGGAGCAGATAAGATTTTAATTGATATTAAATGCGGGGAAGGTGCTTTAATTAAAACCAAAGAAGATGCTAATAAATTAAAAACTATAATGGAACGAATAGGAGCTTATTATCAAAAAGAAACAATCTGTGAAATAACTGATATGAATACTCCTCTTGGAACTAATATTGGAAATGCTTTAGAAGTTATGGAAGCCATGGATGTTTTAAATGGTAAACAAGGTAAATTAACTGATCTTTCTATAGAACTTGCTAGTCAAATGGTAAGCATTGGTTTAAATATAAATTTAGAAGAAGCTAAGAATAAAGTATTAGAAAATATAAATAACAAAAAAGCTTTAAATAAATTTTTAGAATTTGTTAAATACCAAGGTGGAGATATTTCATCTTTAAAAGTAAGTAGCTATAAAGAAGAAGTTAAAAGTAAAAAAAGTGGTATAGTTAAAAGTATTAAAGCTTTAAATATAGGTAAATTATCATGTAGTTTAGGAGCAGGTAGACTTAATAAAGAAGATATGATAGATTATAGTGTTGGGATTGTTTTAAATAAAACTATAGGTGATAAAGTAAATATTAATGATACTTTATTTACAATGTATAAAAAAGATGATACAAAAGTTTTAATAGATATTGATGACTATTACGAAATAATTTAAATTTAAAACATATTCTTTATTAGGTGGTTTATGAATTTATCAGAATTTCAAAATAAAGATGTTATTAACTTAAATGATGGTAAAAAGATAGGTAATATTATAGATTATAAAATAGATCCAACAAATGGAGTGATAGCAAGTATTATCGTTGAACCATTTAAAGGAATATTTTCTTTTAAAGGAATAGGAAAATTAGAAATAGAATATAAAAACATAGTTAGAATAGGAGAAGATGTAATCTTAATAGATTATAAAGTTGTATGAAAAAATATAAAAAAGAAGATTTAGAAAGTTATACTTTAGGTACTACTTTAACCTTGGAACTTTTAAATAAGAAAGTTAATTTAGTTAAAAGAGTATATATTCATTCAAAACAAGAAAAAAATGAAACTTTAGATAAAATATTAAATATTTGTAATAAAAATAAAATAGAAGTTATTTATAGTGATAAAATAATTAATACTTTAAGTGAAAAAGAAAATTGTTATGTTATAGGCGTATTTGAAAAATATGAAAGTAAACTAGATTATAGTAAAAATCATATTGTTTTAGTAAATCCGTCTAATATGGGTAATTTAGGAACAATTATTAGAAGTGCAGTTGGTTTTGGTATTTTAAATATTGCTATTATAAAGCCTGCCGTTGATTTGTTTTCACCTAAAGTAATAAGAAGTAGTATGGGAGCAATTTTTAATGTTAATATTGAATATTTTGATGATTTCAATGCTTATTTAAAAGAAAAAAGAAATTGTTATCCCTTTATGTTAAAAGCAACTACTTCTTTAAGTAAGGTTATAATTAAAGAACCCTATAGTTTAATATTTGGTCCAGAAGCATCTGGTTTGGATGATTCATATTTAAATGTTGGTTGTCCTTTAATTATTAGACACAATAATACTATTGATAGTTTAAATTTAGATAATGCTGTTAGTATTGCTTTATATGAATTCACAAAAAATGATTTTAAATAAAAAAAATTTAATAAATGGTTGACAAAACTAAAAATAATTAGTATAAGTTATTAAGAGGTGAAGTTAATGGACTTAGTAATAGTTGAATCTCCAGCTAAAAGTAAAACAATTGAAAAATACTTAGGTCATCAATATAAAGTTGTTTCTAGTATTGGTCATATAAGAGACTTAGCAACAACTGGTAAATATGGTCTTGGTATTGATATAGATAATGGATTTATTCCTAATTATGTTCCGATTAAAGGAAAAAGTAAAGTTATAAAAGAGTTAAAAAAATTAGTAAAAGAAGCCGATAAAGTTTATCTTGCAACCGACCCTGACCGTGAAGGAGAAGCTATTTCTTGGCATTTATATGATACACTAGGCATTAAAGATAATAAATATGATCGAGTTCTTTTCTATGAAATTACAAAAGATAAAGTATTAGAAGGCATAGAAAATCCTAGAAAAATTGATTTTAATTTAGTAAAAAGTCAAGAAACAAGAAGATTTTTAGATCGTATTATTGGTTTTCGCTTAAGTAGATTAATGCAATCTAAAACAAATGGTACAAGTGCCGGTAGAGTACAAAGTGTGGCTTTAAAATTAGTTGTTGATAGAGAAAGAGAAATTGAAGCTTTTAAACCAGAAACTTATTATTCTATAACTGGGGTATTTGATGAATTTGAAGCTGATGTTTTTAAATACAAAACAGATGACTTGGAAATTAAAAGTTTAGATGAAGTTAATAGTATATTAAGTAAATTAGATGAAAACTTTAAAGTAGAAAGTATTGATTCTAAAAATAAAAATAAAGCTAGTAAGTTTCCTTTTACAACTTCAACTATGCAACAAGAAGCTTCAACTAAACTTGGTTTTTCAGCTAAAAAAACCATGATGCTTGCTCAAAAAATGTATGAAGGTATTGATATAGGAGTAGAAACTGTCGGTTTAATCACTTATATGAGAACAGATTCTATTCGTTTAAGTGATGAGTTTGTAAAACCAACTTTCAAGTTTATTGAAGAAAAATTAGGTCCTGAATATGTTGGATATGTAAAAGAAACTAAAAAAACTGATAATGTTCAAGATGCCCATGAAGCAATTCGTCCAACAAGTATTTTAAGAACACCAAAAAGTTTGGAGAAATACTTAACCAAAGATGAATTTAAACTTTATAATTTAATTTATAAACGTACTCTTGCATCTTTAATGAGTGATGCTAAGACTTTACAAACAACTATTATTTTAGATAATAATGATTATAAATTTAAAGCAACTGGATCAGTTATAACATTTGATGGTTATTTAAAAACTTATCAAGAATTTGAAGATACTAAAGATAATATCTTACCGGATTTATCAAGTAAATTAAATGATTATATTAAAAGCTTAGAAATTAAATATGAAGAACATCAAACTAAACCAAAAGCAAGATACAGCGAGGCTAAACTAATTCATGAAATGGAAACTCTTGGTATTGGAAGACCATCTACTTATGCAACAATTATGTCTAATATTAAAGATCGAGGCTATGTAGTATTAGAAGATAAAAAGTTCAAACCAACTGAAATTGGTATTCAAGTAACTGATAAATTACAAGAATATTTTAGTAATATTATAAATGTTAAATATACAGCTAATATGGAAAAAGATTTAGACCTTATTGCTGATGGAAAACTTAATAACATCGAAGTTCTAACAGACTTTTATAAAATATTTGATACAACCCTTCAAGAAGCTTTTAAAGGTATGGAAAAAGAAAAACCAGAAGAAACTGGAGAACTTTGTCCAAATTGCAATAGTCCTTTAGTAATTAGAAAAGGTAAATACGGTGAATTTACTGCTTGCAGTGATTATCCAAATTGTAAATATATAAAAAAAGAAGTACAAGAAGAACATGTTATAATAGATTGTCCTAATTGTTCAGGCAAAATAGTTGAAAAACATAGTAAAAAAGGAAAAGTTTTCTATGGTTGCAATAACTATCCTAAATGTAAAACAGCTTATTGGTATGAACCAACTGGCGAACTTTGTCCAAAATGTAAAGGAATGTTTATCAAGAAGCAAGATGAAGTAATTTGCTCAGAATGTGGTTATCAAAAAGAAGAAAATTAGTTTTTAACTAGTTTTTTTAATTATTTAAAATTATAATATTAATTAAATATGCTTAAATAATATTAAAAAATGATTATTTATCTTGAATTCACTAATTATTTATTATATACTTTTAATATAGAAAGAGGTGAAAAATATGAATAAAGGTTTAGGAGTATTATTAGGAGTAGTAGCTGTTATATTATTAATAGCTGTATCACTTGGTTCTAGTTATAATAATATGGTTAGATTAAGTGAAAATGTTGATAGCAAGTATTCTGATATTTCAGTTCAATTAAAAAGAAGAGCAGATTTAATACCTAATTTAATTAATACGGTTAAAGGTTATATGGCTCATGAACAAAAAATAATTGATAGTATAACTGAAGCTAGAACTAACTTAGTAAATGCTAAAACAGTTTCAGAACAAGCTAAAGCAAATGATGATTTAACTAAAGCTTTAAATTCTTTAAATGTAATTGTTGAAAATTATCCAGATTTAAAATCAAATACTAATTTTATTCAATTACAAGATGAACTTGCAGGTACTGAAAATAGAATAGCTACTAGTAGAAAAGATTATAATGATGCTGTTAAAGATTATAACTCAACTATAAAAAGTTTTCCTAAAAATATAATAGCTGGAATGTTTGGTTTTACTGAAAAAGATTATTTTGAAATAAGTAATACAGATAAAGAGGTACCAAATGTATCATTTGATTAGGATTAAAAATTATTTAATCCTTCTTCTTTTGTCTATTAGTTTTTCTTTTTTAAATGTTTCAGCTATAGTAAAACCAACAAAAGATTTTTATGTAAATGATTATGCTAATATATTATCTAATGAAACTGAAGAGTATATTATTTCTAAAAGTAGTAAATTAGCTAGTATTGATGGAACTCAGATAGTTGTTGTAACAGTTAAAAATTTAGAAGGAAATTCCCTTGAAAGTTATGCAACTAAATTATTTCGAGAATTTGGAATAGGTGATAAAAATAAAAATAATGGTTTATTACTTTTACTTGCTCTTGAAGAAAGAAAATTTCGAGTTGAAGTAGGCTATGGTTTAGAAGGAATATTACCAGACGGGAAAACTGGTAGATTTCAAGATGAATATATTATTCCTTATTTAAAAGAAAATAAATGGGATGAAGGTATAAAAAATGGGTATGATGCTTTTTATGCTGAAATAGTTGAACAAAATAATTTAGATTTAAGTTATAATAAACCAATAGAAAAAAATAATTCAAATAGTTTTTCTTATGTTGTAGCTTCTATTTTTGGCTTAATTCTTGGAACTATTGTAGGCTCTGCTTTACAAACTACTTGTTTTAGAAATAAAAAAACAAGAAAGACTTTAAAAAAACTTAGTTTTATTTCTGCAATAATGGGATTTTTAGCTTTTGTTTTAATGACAATAGTTTTTTGTTCTCTAACTTCATTTGCTTTAATTGAAAATGAAATATCGTCATTTTTAATATTCTTTATTGTAGGAACATTTTGTGCTTTATTTTCAACAGGTAAAGGGTCTTATGGAGGTGGATTCTCATCTTTTGGATCATCAGGAGGAGGGTTTTCTGGTGGTGGTGGTTCTTCTGGTGGAGGAGGATCATCACGTGGTTTTTAATTATTGAATAAAAGGAATAGTTTTCAATTTTAACTATTCCTTTTTAAATATTCTAATTTATCATTTATTTGTTTTAAAGTTCTTTCATAACTACTTGTTTCTTTTGGTATATAATATTTTTTATTTTTAATATTATTTGGTAAATATTGTTGATTAACCCAAGCATTTTTATAGTCATGAGGGTATTTATAATCTTTAGAATTTGTTTTTATATGATCAGGAGGATTTCCACATCTACCTGTATCAATATCTTCTAAAGCTTTAGCAATTGCAAGATAAGCACTATTAGATTTAGGAGATAGGGCAAGCTCGATTACAACATTTGCTAAAGGTATAATTGCTTCTGGTAAGCCAACTCTTTCACTAGCCTTAATAGCAGCTTCTACTTTTGGTCCCATTGAAGGATTAGCAAGACCTATATCTTCATAACAAATTACCGTTAATCTTCTAAAAATACTTTCTAAATCTTCAGCTTTTAACATTCTTCCTAAATAGTGTAAACTGGCATTTACATCACTTCCTCTAATAGACTTTTGAAAAGCACTTAAAACATCATAATAACCATCATCATTTTTATCATGAAAGAAATTATGTTTATTATCAATACTTTTTAAAAATTCTAAATCAATTAAATGATCATCTTTAGAATAATAGGCAAGTTCTAATAAATTATAAGCATATCTTAAATCTGATCCTGATACATTAGCTATATAATTAATACTATCATCATCTATTTTTAAATCAGGTAAAACATTTTTTTCTACAACTTTCTCAAGACCTTCTTTTATATCACTTTCTGATAACTCATGAAGTTCGAATAAATGACATCTACTTCTAATAGCAGGATTTATACTATGAAAAGGATTACTTGTTGTCATACCAATTAAAGTTATTTGACCATTTTCCAGTTGAGGTAATAATAAATCTTGTTTATCTTTATTTAATCTATGAATTTCATCTAAAATTAAAACAATTCCATCATATAACTTAGCTTCTTCAAATACTACTTGAAAATCATGTTTATCATTTATAGTAGCATTTAATAAACGATAACGAACATTTAGATCATTTACAATTGATAAAGCTATACTTGTTTTACCAATACCAGGTTTACCATATAAAATCATAGAAAATAATTTTCTATTCTTAACTAAATTACTTAATATTTTATTTTCTCCTATTAAATGCTTTTGACCTAAAACGTCATCTAAACTATTAGGTCTAAGTTTAATAGCTAAAGGTTTATCCATATAAATCACCATAGATATCTTAACACATTTTAAAGTAAAAAGAAATTGTTTTAATAATATATTTGTGCTATAATAATTATGATGTTTATGAAAGATGATATAGATGATTATATTAGTTATATTAAATTAGAAAAAAAATTAGCTAAAAATACCATTGAAAGTTATAAATTTGATTTAGATAGTTATCAAAAATTCTTAAGAAAAAATAAGATTTATAATCCTCAAGATATCAAATTAACTGATATAAATACTTATTTAAAATATTTAAAAGATAGCGGTTTAAATTCAAGAACTATAGCAAGACATATCACAGTTATAAAAGAATTTCATAAATATTTAATAAGAACTAAAAAAGTAAGTGAAGATATTACTTTAAATCTTGAAAATGTTAAATTAACTAAAAAATTACCTGTTGTTATTAATGAACATGATATGGAAAGTATTTTAGATATAAACTTAGTTAATACTTATAAATATCGTGATAAAGCCATGCTTGAACTTATGTATGGATCAGGACTTAGAGTATCAGAGCTTATTAATTTAACTATTTATGATTTTGATTTCTCTGAAAATATCATTTTAATAAATGGTAAAGGTAACAAACAAAGAATGGTACCGTTAAATGAATATGCTATTAAAGCTTTAAAAGATTATTTAGAAGTTAGACCTAGTTTAATAAAAGTTAAAAATGGTAATCCTGATTTATTATTTTTAAATAATCATGGTAAAGGTATTTCAAGACATGGATTTAATTATATTATACAAAATATTTTAAAAGAAAAAGGAATTAAGACAAAAATAACTCCTCATAGTTTAAGACATACTTTTGCTACAACTCTATTAAATAATGGAGCTGATTTAAGAACTATTCAGGAGTTATTAGGACATTCAGATGTTGTAACAACTAGGATATATACCCATACAGCAAATAATAAATTAAAGGAAGATTACATAAAATATAATACAAGAAAAGAGGAGTAAAATGAAATTTAAACGTGTTTTTTTAATTGTTTTAGATTCCCTAGGAGTAGGGGGAGCAAGTGATAGTGAAAGTTATGGTGATAAAGGAGCTAATACGCTTGGAAATATCATTAAAAACTATGATTTGTTTATACCTAATTTAAAAAAACTAGGTTTTTTAAATACTTTAAATATGAATAATAAAGAAAGTGAAGCATATTATACTATAGCTCGTCCTAAAAATAAAGGAAAAGATTCTTTATCAGGTCATTATGAACTAATGTGTATTGAAAATAATGTTTCTTTTAAGACTTATATGGAAAATGGCTTTCCAAGAGATATGTTAGAAGCAATTGCTAATAAAACTAATAAAGGTATAATTGGAAATATAATTGGTAGTCCTATAAATGTAATTAATAGACTTGGAGCAAGACATATGGAAACAGGTTCTTTAATTATTTATACAACTGGAGACTCTGATCTTGAAGTGTCAGCTCATGAAGATATTATTCCTATTAATGAATTAAGAGAATATGCTGAAATAATAAGAAATGTATGTGAAAGAGAAGAATGGAAAGTCGGAAGAGTAGTTGCAAGACCTTTTAATGGTACACCTGATAACTTTAAATTAACAACAGATACTAGATATTATACTTTAACACCACCTAATAAAAGTGTTTTAGATATTTTAAAAAATAATGAATTACAGGTAATATCAATTGGTAAAGTATGTGATTTATATAATGGATTTGGTATAACTAAAATAATTAAATCAGGTAATAACCAAGAAGGAATTAATAAATTAATAGATATTATGGATAAAAATTTTACTGGTCTATGCTTTTTAAATTTATCAGATTTTGATACTATTTACGGACATAATCGTGATGTTAAAGGTTATGCTGAAGAAATAGAAAATCTAGATGTAGAAATACCAATTATTTTAAATAAATTAGAACTTGATGATTTATTAATTATAACAGCCGATCATGGATGTGATCCTACTATGCCAGGATTTAATCATACAAGAGAAAACGTTCCAGTTTTAGCTTATTCAAGAATATTTAAAGAACCAAAACAATTAGATGTTTTAGAGTCCCTTTCTGATATAGGAGCAACCATTGTTGATAATTATAAATTAGAAGATAGACCTTGGATGGGAACAAGTTTTTTAGATAAATTAAAATAATATAATATTTAAGCATTTGCATATTATGTAATATGGAGGTGCTTTTTTATTAAATTCAATTATGTAGATATGTTAAATCAATTTTTAACCAATGTTTTTATGTTAAAAAATAATTTCTATAATTTATACTTTAATATAAAAGGGAAGGGGAGTAGTAGTTTAATTATAAGCCTTGAAGACAACATTAAAAGTATTAATGAAATATATATAAAACTAGCTGAATTAATAAAAAAAATAGGAGGATATCCTATAATGAATTTATCTGAAATAAAAAATGTTTCTACGATTAAAGAGATTGTTAGTAAAGATTATGATGTAGATGAAGTAAGCGATATTATGTTAAGTAATCTTACTTTAATAAATAATATGAATAAACAAGTAGGAGAGTATGCTTTTAAAAATAATGATTTAGATAGTATTAACTTTGTTCTAAATTTTAATAACTATTTAAGTAATAATATTAGATTATTAAAAATGAATAAATAGATTATTCATTTTCTTTAGCATCAAAACTTTCACATACAGTTGCATCTTTATGTTCACAATCACATGCATCACAATCACAACTAACTTTAATTTCATCTAGATTGCATTCACAATTCTTAGTATTATTGTATTTACAATTAGATACATTGCATTTGATTTTTTGACTTTTTTTCATTTTCTCACCCAAATCTATTATGTGTATTATTGCTAATTTTATGCACAAGTCCCCTATCAATTTTTAATTATCGAGAGGGGAAGCAAGTTAAAAAAAACAAGGTGCGCTAAAACAAATCGAGAATATAAAAGATGGAGATTTATACATCTGGATTTAAATTAAAATTAGCTAGAACTAATCGAGAAGCAAATAGATTGGTTTTATTAAGCTTAATGAAACGTATTGAATATTAATTAATAATATAATAATAAATATAAAACAAATTTCAAATTAAAACTGATTAATTGTAATTATATTAGAAGAATAAATTATAAATCTAACTTTATAAATAATAATTAAATAATTTAAATAGCATAAATAGCATATAAAATAATAATATTTAAAGTTTTTTCTATTCTTATTTTATATAATATCTAACTTTATATAATATATATTATGTTAAGTTCTATCTTACAATACATATTAAAGTTTTATTTTTTTTTATCTTTATTTAAGTCAATAAATTTTATAGTTTCTTTTTATTTATAAATATAGCTTTGTCTTTTAAATTTATTAATCATTAATATCTTTAACATATCTTATCTTACCTAATTATAAATAATTTTAAATTACTATTGTAAAAGATTATCCCTACTCCACCCTTTTAATTATGGAATATTTTATATTCCTGAATCCTGAATATGAGGAACTTAAAAAGTTACTTAAAGAAAATAATTTAAGCAATGTTTAATTTGTCAGAAATGCTTTAAATGATCTAAAAAATAAATCAAATCAAATTAAACATTGATCTATTTAAGATTAATCCTCGTCATAACTAAGTTGATGGTTCCAGATTGAATGGAAAGTTTAGCAATTATTTTTATTTTAATACCATTTAAAATGTCATAGAACTAAAACTTATCCATTTTATAATACTCCTCTCTTACTGTTTTAATACCATTTAAAATGTCATAGAACTAAAACATTTAAATTATCAGCACCTATGTTATTTTAGTTTTAATACCATTTAAAATGTCATAGAACTAAAACGGTATAGTATGTAAACCTATCGTATCATCAGTTTTAATACCATTTAAAATGTCATAGAACTAAAACAACACCATGTTTTTATCAGTTAAATCACTTGTTTTAATACCATTTAAAATGTCATAGAACTAAAACTAGTTATAGTACTATAAGTTATGATTGCTTGTTTTAATACCATTTAAAATGTCATAGAACTAAAACAGATTAACTAAAATCTAACTTTCGCCTTACGTTTTAATACCATTTAAAATGTCATAGAACTAAAACGATACTTTCAATTCCTTTGCAACTTCTTCTGTTTTAATACCATTTAAAATGTCATAGAACTAAAACTAGCTTGAGCATTTTTATTATTTACTGTTAGTTTTAATACCATTTAAAATGTCATAGAACTAAAACGGATTATCTTTATGCGTTAAATAACGATAAGTTTTAATACCATTTAAAATGTCATAGAACTAAAACTATTCAAAAAACGATTTATCGTTTTATGAAGTTTTAATACCATTTAAAATGTCATAGAACTAAA
>CADBSI010000047.1 GCA_902797275.1 uncultured Erysipelotrichaceae bacterium
ATTGAAATACTTGGAGATAATCCTTCTATACTATCAACATCTGGTTTTTCAGATCCTCCTAAAAATTGTCTAGCATATGCCGATAAAGACTCAACATATCTTCTTTCTCCTTCTGCATAAATTGTATCAAAAGCAAGAGATGATTTACCCGATCCAGATAACCCAGTCATAACTATTAATTTATTCTTAGGTAATTCTAAATCTATATTTTTTAAATTATTTTCTCTTGCACCTTTTATTATAATTTTATCCATACCACACCTCAAAATCTAGTATATTATAACATATATTTTAAAAAAATTATAGAGGTAAAAATTGTAAAATTTTATAAATCAAATAAAAAAATTAGAAGAAAATTTAATCATCTCCTAATTCTTTTTAATTTAAATTAATTTTAATAATTTAATGATAGAATATTACCATTTATATCGATAAAGTTAGGTTCCATTCCTCCACTTGGATCATTTTTTAATTCAACCGTTCCAGGAATAATAGCAATTACATCTTTAAAATTACCAATATTATTTTTCACTTCTTCATCTTTTCCATTTGTAACGTAATTATCAACAAAGTATGAACTAACAGTTCCATCTTCTTTAACAAAGTAAACTGATTTCATTCCACCATTACCAACATATGTTATTTCATACAAAAGTACATTTTTAGCAATTACTTTATCTTTATTACTTTTATTATTAACTTTTAATTTTAAATCACCATTTGCTAATAAAGAAATTGTATAATCTTTTTCACTTTTAGAATCAACTATATAATTATCCTTTGAAGTATCATATTTTTCTTTTCTTTCCTTTATTAAATTATTTTTAAATAATTCAAAGGAATTACTAGTTTCTTTAACATTATTATCTTGATTATTTTGATTAGTATTATTACCATTATTCTCAGTTGGATTAGAATCATTTTTATTACTTGATACTTTATCATAAACAATAAAACCAGTTAAACAAACTACTACAATTAATAATATAATTACTAAAACATTATTATTTTTATTCTCCATATTCATTCTCCTTTAAGATAATTATACAATATATTATTTTTAATTTAAATATTTATCTAATAATATTTTTAGATATTTTACAATACTAGACAAACATTAATTTTTAAAATAATTAACCCTTCTTTTTTTATACATTATGACATTAATAAGTAAAGAATTAATGATTACAACAAGCATAGCATATAAAAAATTTTTTATACCAAACATTAAACAACCAATTAACAAAATTAAACTATTAATAATTAAATTAATAGTTCCTACTTTAATATTTTTATATTTATTAATAATAGGTGCCAATACATTTATACCACCAGCTGTAAAACCTAATTTATAAATCAAACCATTAGTAATACCTGAAATAATACCTGTTATAATTACATTTAATAAGTAATAATCAAAGTTAAATTTTAAACTACTTGTTAATTTTATAAATAAAGGATAACTAATAGTTGCTAAAATAGTACCAAAGGTAGTTTGCTTTCTTAGAAAAATAAAACTTAATATAAGCATTATAATATTTATTATTAAAATAATTAAAGAATTACTGACATTGGTAAAACTATTTATAATAATACTTACTCCTTGTGTTCCTCCTGTTACTAATTTAAGTGGTTTTAAAAATAAATTAAAGTTAATTGCTGCTATTAATAATATAATTAATAATAAAAGATATTTTTTCATAAATCTCCTTGAAAAAAGAAGTATTTCTACTTCTTTGCATTTTGTTTTAAATAACTTTCTATAAAACCAAAGATATCTCCATCCAATACTTTTAGGACATTAGATGTTTCATAGCCAGTTCTATGATCTTTAACAAGTGAATATGGATGCATTACATAACTTCTTATTTGAGAACCAAACTCAATATTCATACTTTCTCCTTTAACATTTTGTAATTCTTGTTGTCTTTTTTCAAGTTCTAGTAATTTTAATTTTGATTTTAACATATTTATGGCTTCTTCACGGTTTTGAATTTGACTTCTTTGATTTTGACAAGATACAACTATTTTAGTTGGTAAATGAGTAATTCTAACGGCACTATCAGTGGTATTTACGTGTTGGCCTCCGGCTCCACTACTTCTATACACATCTATTTTTAAATCTTTTTCATCAACAATAACATCACCTACTTCAGTAAATTCTGGTGTAATATCAACTGATGCAAAAGAAGTGTGTCTTTTATTATTAGCATCAAAAGGAGATAATCTTACTAATCTATGAACTCCTTTTTCACTTTTTAGTTTTCCATAGGCATATAGTCCTTCAATCTTAATTGAAACACTTTTAATACCTGCTTCTTCTCCATCTAAAATAGATATAACTTCATATTTAAAATTATTACTTTCTAAAAATCTTGTATACATACGATATAACATGTTAGTCCAATCACAAGCTTCTGTACCACCTGCTCCTGCATGAATTTCTAAAATACAATTATTTTTATCATATGGACCACTAAATAAAGTAAATAATTCAATTTGTTCTAATTCTTTTTCATAAATACTTAAATTATTTTCTATTTTTTCTTTTACATCTAAATCACTTTCAAGTTCTAAAATGGATAAATATTCTATATCATCCATTACATCTTTTTCTAAAGCATTTATATTATGAACGATTTCTTTTAAATTATTTAATTCGTCCATAATATTATTAACATTTTTTTTATCTTGCCAGAACATAGGATCATTAGTAATATTTTCTAATTCTTTTATTCTACTTTCTTTTTTAGAGATGTCAAAGTAACCCCCATAATTCTTTTATTTTGGCTTCCATTTTTTCTAATTCATTTCTAATTTCATTAATTTCCATATAGCTCCTTTAAAAAAACTATTAAATTTCTTAATAGTTATTTGCCAATTACCTCAGCATTTTTTAATTTAATGTTTTCTTTTTCTTCTTTCTTTTCTTCATCAAGTACCATTTGTTTTTCAGCTTCTGTACTTATTACTTTAGTATTTGCTAATATATCATGTAAACCTCTACCATCTTTTTTAAATAAAATCATGGCAATACAAACAAAGTAAATAAGTGAGAATAAGTAAGATACAACATCATTTGCTTTTAAATATATATTTTTATTTAAGAATAAAAGCATAAAAATTGAAACAATATTCATCAAAACTGAATTAATAATTAAAGCTCTAATTAGATAATTATTCATTTTTAATTTTTTAGATTTATTTCCTACTATTCTTAGTTTCATTAATTTTTTACCAATTGTTTCACCATTCGTAAAATATGGTACAGCAACAAAGTAAATTAAAGTTAAAACTGTTGTTACTATAGTTTCAGGTATCGTTTCTTGACTCATTTCATAGCTTATTTCTCTTCCTTTTTCTAAGTATTCTTCTGAATTTATTTCTTGATCACGGTATTTAGTAGTTAACTCAGTAAATTGTTTAGCTAAGTTTTCTTGTTTTTCACTAACTGGTATAAGTCCTGTAAACAAAGATGACAAAGAAATTACCAACATAATATCAACTAAATAAGCTAATATTCTTTTATAACTATTCGCTTTCATTTAATTCCTCCTTAAATTCATTTAATATAGTTATTATATCACATAATTTAGTACAAGACATAATTTTATTTTTAACTACACTACTTCCTTTTATACCTTTTAAATACCAAGCAGTATGACTTCTTATTTCTAAACAAGCTACTTTCTCAGGTTTTATTTTGGCTAAATAATCTAAGTGATGTAAACACATATCTATTTTCTCTATATCAGTTGGTTTAGGTAAAATTGTTCCATCTTTTAAATAAGCATTTATTTCTCTTATTAACCAAGGATTACCTAGAACTCCTCTTCCTACCATGATTAAATCACAATTGGTTTCATCAAGCATTTTCTTAGCATCGTAAATAGTTTTTATATCACCATTACCAATAACTGGGATATTAACTGCTGCTTTTACTTGTTTTATTATATTCCAATCAGCCTTGCCACTATAACCTTGTTGTCTCGTTCTTGGGTGAACGCAAATAAGACTTGCTCCTGCTTTTTCACATATTTTGGCAACTTCTACAGCATTTATGCTATCTTTATCCCAACCACTTCTAATTTTAACACTAACAGGAATCTCTACTGCTTTAACAACACTAGAAACAATATCATAAATTTTCTCAGGATTTTTCAAAAGTGCAGCTCCCGCTTGAGATTTTAAAGCAACTTTTGGAACAGGACACCCCATATTAATATCAATTATATCAGGATGCATATTTTCTTCTATATATTTTGCTGCTATTACAAATGATTCTTTATCACTTCCAAATATTTGTTGAACAATTGGTCTTTCAATTGCTTCCATAAATAACATTTCTTTAGTTTTTTGATTACCATAAAAAATAGCTTTATCACTTACCATTTCAGCATATATTAAAGAACACCCCATTCCTTTAATAATACGACGAAAAGCACTATTACAAATACCTGCCATAGGAGCAAGAACAGTTTTTCCATCTACATAAACATTTTTAATATACATATACTTCATTCCTTTGACAAGATTATATAATTCTTTTTTTATTTTGTAAAGAAAAAAACTGCTATTTCTAGCAGCTCCTATTGATTTTATTTGAAAGTTGGATTGTAAATAATTTGATCTACATAAATTAAATCTGGATTTGAAATACGATTAAATGTAGCTATTTCTTGATATGGAACTTCCCATGCAGTTGAAATTAACCACAAAGTATCTCCCCATATTACTTTATAACTTCTTTCTGATTTATTAGTATTAATAGTTGTGTTAGCAACCCATACAGAATAATCAGTTTTATCATCTAAAGATATTCCATTATTTTGATTGGTGTTTTTGTTGTTGTTATCATCATTTGTTGTATTGTTATCTTTATCAGTGTTTGTTTTACCATTATTATCTACTTCTGATCCTTTATTATCATCAGTATTAGTTTTCTTACCACCACATCCAGTATTTAAGAAAAGAATTCCACTAAACAAACATAAAATCAATAGTACTTTGACATTAATCTTTAAGAATTTCATATATCCTCCTCAATAATATCCACGTACAATTAAATATTATCATATAAAAGAAGAAAATGCTACTATTTAACATTAGTTTTACAATTTTTAAGTAATATATCTTAATTACCTTATTATAGATAATTTAAAAGAAATATTATCAATAATACAATTATTTTTTCTTTTTATAATCAGTAATTACCATATAAGCAAAAGGTATTAAACTAATAATACTTATTATTTTTCCTTCTTTTAATAAAGGAGATTTGTAAGATATTTGTATTTCTTTATCACCTTTGGTAATTGGTAAACCTATAAATGCTTTATTAACTTTTTCATATTCAACAACACGACCATTTACTTTAATTGTAAAACCCTTATCATAAGGAATAGTAGTTGTTAAATAACCATCATTAGTAATACTAATATTACCCTTAATAGTATCATCTTTAAACTCTGTTAAATTAAATTCATCTATTTCAGGTTTATCTAAATACTCATTATCTATGACATATATTTCTATATCATCAATCGTATATTTACCACGCATTAATTCAACATTTAAATACTCTATTTCATCAGCAGTTATAACATAATGAAAATCGTTATTATAATTTGGATATATCCACCCTTCACTTGTTAATAAATTTTTATTATTATTAATAGATATTCCTATATTACCATTTTTCTTAGAATTTTTACTTAAACCTTTTAAAGTAATAAACAATACTTTATTTTCTAATTTTTTATCTAATTTAATTTTCATATAACCAGTTTTATCATTTACATTAATTATATATTGATTATTACTTATATTTTCAATATTTATATTATCATCTTTACTTATAATTTCATAAGTTATATTTTCCTTATAAATATGATTATCTAAGTTAACATTATCACTATTTTTTACTATTACATTTTTAAATAATGCTTCTATATTATAAGGGTATTCTAAATTATCAAATTTTTCTTCACTTAAAGTATTACTAGTTGCATAAATAATAGGATAAACATTATCATTTTTATATAAATTATTAGCTATTTTTCTATAACCTAATCCAGGATTATAATATGAATATATATATTTAACTCCCATATATCGATTAAATAAATTATTACTTGATGATGAAACATAAAAATAATTATCATCAGGTACATTTATTTTAAAAACTTTTCTAACAAATTCTAAATAATCATAATTATATGTAGATGAATATATATTAGTTGTATAATATGAAGTATTATAAATTTTATTACTTGTTTCAAAAGTTGATACTAAATTATTAGTTCTATAAAATTCATTATCTTCTTTATTAATTTTGTTAATTGAAGTATTTATATCACTTATAAAATATTTGTTATGATAATCAGCAATACTAATATAATTCTCAAAAAAATTTGTAATTAAGCAAATACTAAATACTGATATTGCAATAGTATATTCTAATATTTTTTTATTTCTTCGTTTTTCATAAATAAATAAAGCAATTATTATTCCTAATAAGTATAAATAACACCATTGTTTTTGATTAAAAAAGTATATAGGTATATTAATTAAAATTACATATTTTAAAAACTTTTTAATTTCTATTTTATTAGTAAATAAATCATTTAGAAAAATTGCACACATAAAACTTATTAAAGGAGTAAATGGTATAAAACATTTTTCTCTTAAATATAAACCACCATTAAGTAAATAACAAAAAATAGGAATAAATAAGATTATTGACACAACTGTTCCTAGAATAACATTTTTCTTTTTTTTGGTATAAAATAAATATAATAAAGATACAAAGCCAAGCATAGAAACGCCTATTGCGTATGTTCCACAAAATACTTTATGAATTTTTAAGCTAGGAATTAATAAACTTAACAAAGATGAATTATTTGTTGATGCTGCTCGACCATTTAATAATGTATACGCTGTTGGAAGTAGTAAAATTGAGGCTAAACCAATAGATATTAAAACATAGGTAATTGTTTTAATAATGTTTTTAAATATTTTTTTTATTTCAATATCTTTATTTAGATCAAAATATTTATACAGATAATAACTAGCAAGAGCAAGAATACCACCAATACTATAATAATAACTAGTCATAATCATTAAAAAAATGGAAACAATTAACAATGTTTTTTTATTATCTTTTAATAAATTATCAACTCCCATTAGTCCTAAAATAACAAATGGCATATAATTAACAAACATAATATGACGATGCATATGAAAAATAAATGATTGAGAACAAATTAATATAAGTGTTGATAACAAAGAAATTCTTTCGTTATATTCATTACGCCTTAACCACTTATAAAATAATATTCCTGATAATATAACAATCAAAATATTAATAATTGTTAAAAAAAGTGTCATATTTATAAAAGGAAATAAATATGATAATAAAACAAATGGATTTAATAAACCATAATATGATAAATTAAATATATTTTGACCTCCACCATAATTTAAAGAAAAATTAGGTAATATTTTTCCAGTTGCATAAAACATTTTTCTAAAATAATCAGGAAATAAGGTATGTTGATTCATCCAATCCGTATAAGAACCAAATTCATTGGTAAAATGAGTTATGCATAAAATTATAACTAAAATTACTGATATTATTATCAAATAATTTTTTTTATCTTTTGACATGTTAAAAACTTTTCCTCCTTCTATTACTTTATTAGAAAAAAATAAATTATAATAATATTTTAATTTTTCTTTTTAAAAACTAAAAATTTACTTAATAGATAATTTAAAATAATAATTATAATTTGAACAACTATTTTCATTATTTTATCATTGTACTTACAAACAGTTACAAATAAATACATAAGTAGCATTTCTATAAGTAATGTTGATAATCTTGATAGAATAAAACTTGTTATTTCTTTAAAATTAAATTTATTTTTAGATTCAAAAACATATTTTTTATTAGTAAAAAAAGCAAATAAGACAGATGTTATCCATGAAATAATAGTTGCTATTTGAAGTTCTATTGAAATATTTGGATTAAGAATCGTAAATGTTAATAAATAATATGTTAATAAACTAACACATGTAGTTAATCCACCTACAATTATATAATTAATTATTTCTTTATATTTTGTATATATATTTTTCATCTCGTCTCCACATTTGTTTCTTTTGTTATATAAACAGGTCTATTTTTTACTTCTAAATATAATTTAGCCATGTATTCCCCTAATACTCCCAAACATAATAATTGAATACCTGAAACAGCAAATATTATACAAACCATGCTTGGCCATCCACTTGTTGGATCACCATAAATCATTGTTTTTACAATAATAACTATTATCATGATAAAAGATATTAAGCAAAATATAATTCCTATTACAGCACTTATTGTTAAAGGAATAGTTGTGAATGAAACAATTCCTTCGATTGCATATAAAAACAATTTCCAAAATGACCATTTGGTTTCTCCAGCTACTCTTTCTACATTTTCATATTCTAACCATTTTGTATTAAAACCAACAAAACTAAATAATCCTTTGGAATAACGATTATATTCTTTAAGTTGTAAAATGCTATCAACAACTTGTCTTGTCATTAAACGATAATCTCTTGCCCCATCAACCATTTCTACTTTACTCATTTTATTAATTAATTTATAAAAACATCTTGCAAAAAAACTTCTAATAGGTGGCTCACCTTTTCTTGTTACTCTTCTAGTACCTACAATATCATATTTTTCTTCTTTTATTAATCTAAACATTTCTTTCAATAATGCTGGTGGATCCTGTAAATCTACATCCATTATAGTTATGTAATCTCCTGATGCAGCATTTAAGCCAGCCCACATTGCTGCTTCTTTTCCAAAATTTCTTGAAAATGATATATACTTGACACATTTATCTTTAATTAGTTGTTTTATTTCTAATAAAGTATTATCTTTTGAACCATCATCAACAAAAATTATTTCTAAATCAGCTTCTATATTTTTAAATTCTTTAATTATTGCTTCATAAAATAAAGGAATACTTTCTTCCTCATTATAGCATGGAACAACAATACTTATTTTTTCCATAATACCTCCAAATAATATCAAAAAAAGACATTATATTTCCACACATAAAGTATAGCATACAATATCTTTTAAATCAATTATTCCTCTTTAGTATCACTTGACTCTAATTCAGGCTTTACATCATTAACTCGTAATAAATCAATTAATTCTTCTTTATTTAATTTAGAATAACCTTTTATATCTTTTTCTTTAGCAAGTTCTTTTAATTCTTCTAAAGTCATGTCTTCTAATTCTGTTTCTTTAGGTAATTCTTTATGTTCAACTAGGAATTCTATTTGTTCTTTAGTTAATGTTTCTCTTTCCATTAAAGCTTCTGCAATTAGTTTAACAAGATCTTTATTTTCTTTTAAAATCTCAGTTGCTTTTTGATAACATTCTCCAACAATTTTTCTTATTTCTTCATCTATTTCATGAGCAACGATATCGGAGAAATTACGACTCTTATTGTAATCTCTTCCTAAGAATACTCCTTCTGATTGATGTTCTAATTGAACAGGTCCTAAATCACTCATACCATATTCTGTAACCATAGAACGAGCTATTTTAGTTGCTTTTTCAAAGTCATTATGAGCACCAGTTGTAATTTCTCCAAAGTTTAATTCTTCAGACACACGTCCACCTAGTAAACCAGTAATTTGTTCTAACAACTCACGTTTAGTTTGAGTATATTTTTCTTCTTTTGGAACCATCATAGCATAACCACCAGCATAGCTTCTTGGAATAATAGTTACCTTTTGAACAACATTTGCTGAATTTAATTTTAAACCAAGAACAACGTGTCCAGCTTCATGATAAGCAACAAGTTTCTTTTCTTCCTCGGTATATTTTTTAGATTTTTTAGCAGGTCCCATTAAAACTCTATCAGTTGCTTCATCAATTTCACTCATAGTAATTGCTTCTTTATTACGTCTTACAGCAAGAAGTGCAGCTTCGTTTAATAAGTTTTCAAGATCAGCTCCTGAAAATCCTGGAGTTCTTTTAGCAAGATTAGTTAAAGTTACATCTTTAGCTAAAATCTTATTTCTAGCATGAACAGCTAAAATTTCTTCACGAGCTTTTACATCTGGTAAATTAACTGTTACTTGACGATCAAATCTTCCTGGTCTTAAAAGAGCAGGGTCTAAAACATCAGCACGGTTAGTAGCAGCTATAATTATAATTCCTTCATTAGCTCCAAAACCATCCATTTCTGTTAATAATTGGTTTAAAGTTTGTTCACGTTCATCATGTCCTCCCCCAAGACCAGTTCCCCTTTGACGACCAACAGCATCTATTTCATCAATAAAGATTAAACATGGAGCATTATGTTTAGCTTGATTAAACATATCACGAACACGACTAGCACCAACACCAACAAATAATTCAACGAAATCAGAACCACTTATATAATAGAAAGGCACATTAGCTTCTCCCGCAACAGCTCTAGCTAGTAAAGTTTTACCAGTTCCTGGAGGACCTACTAATAAAACACCTTTTGGTATTCTTGCCCCAAGTTTTTGAAATCTCTTAGGATTTTTCAAGAAATCAATTAATTCATGTAATTCTTCTTTTTCTTCTTTTAAACCAGCAACTTCATTAAAAGTAACTTTCTTTTGATGATCATCAAGTTTAGCACGACTTTTACCAAAATCAAATGATTTATTATTTCCGCCTACTTGTTTAGATAAAAATACAAAGAAGAAAACTCCTATTAAAATAATTGGTAAAAAATTAAGAACAGCAACTAACCAAATACTATTATTAGGATCACTTTGATTTTCAAATTTAAAATCATATTTCTCATTAGCAGTTATAATTTGTTTTATTACTTCTTCAGAATAAGGAACAACTACTTTAAAACTTTCATTTTCCTTATAATCTTTTAATTTACCAGTAATATTGTAAACACCACCATCAATACTTGGAATTACTTTTATTTCTTTAACTTCATTATTATTTAAACTACTAACAAACTTATCATAAGTTAAATCATTTACTTTTATATTTAAAATATTAAAAAAATAAATAACTCCTAACATTATAACAATTAAAACAACATAAGGCACAATACCTTTTTTTATCTCTTTTTTATTCATAAAATCTCTCCTTACAAACATTTAAATATTATATCACATAATTCTCTATTTTGAACATCATATTTTGATTTTTTTAATTTAGGTATCCAAATAACACGATCTAAACTATCAACAACAATTGGATAACTATCTCTTTCTTCTTTTTTAATTTTATAATCAATAAAAATATCTTTTATTTTTCTTTTGCCACTTCCTTTTAATTCAATAAAATCTCCATCTTTTCTATTTCTAACATATAAAGGCATCTTAACATCACTTGAATTAATATGTAAGGTATCATTACCATTTTCAAGTAAAACATTAGTTGTAAACTTAAAACCATTTTCTAAAACTAAACCATCTTTTAATTCATATTTATAATCAAACTTATTATTAGTATGAACCAAAAAATATAAATAACCATATTCTTTTCTTAAAATAATACCTTGAGGTAAACTAATACTTAAACAAGTTTTAGAATTATTAATTAAATCAAGAACTAATTTAGTATGTTTATCACTTATATTAGATAAATCTTTATATATTTCTTTAAATATTTTTTCAATTACTAACTTTTGAATAAATATATCATATTCTAAAAATAATTTAAGTTCTAAGATTTTATTTAAATAACATTCATTATAAGCCTTATTTACACTATTATCAATATAATTATTAGCTTCTTCTAAAGTATTTTCAAATTTTAAAAACTTTAATTGAACAGATTCATTTTCTTCATGTAAGAAATTAATTATATGATTACGATATCTATTTCTTGTATAATCATCTAAATAATTAGTTTTATCTATTCGATATGGAATATTATTATCTTTTACATACTCTAAAATATCAGTTTTATTAACATATAAAAGAGGTCTTACTAATTTATAATTACTACAATTAGTAATAAGAGATATTCCTTGATATCCTTTTAAATTAGAACCCCTTACTAAACGCATTAAAATAGTTTCTATTAAATCATCTCCATGATGAGCTGTCATTAAATAATTAGCTTGATATTTATTAACTAATTTAGTAAAAAATTCATATCTTTTATTTCTTGCAAATGACTCAAAATTACCTTTTTGATAATCATATAAAATATATTTTTCAAATATAATGTGTCTAGTTTTACAGTAATCTTCTAAAAAGTGTTCTTCTTCATCACTTTCTACTCTTTTTTTATGATTAACATGAGCAACTATTATTTCTAAATTATATTTTTCTTTTAAATCCGATAAAATATTTAATAAACACATAGAATCAGGTCCACTACTAACACCTAAAACTATTTTACTATTATTTAAATCTAGACTTTTTAAAAAATTATATACTAAATCCATTCATTTCACCTTTTAAAGTATTTTACTAAATTAAAGCTAATTAATCAAGTTTATTTTTCAGGAATTCTTAAAATTAATTCTCCATCCTTAGAGTAAAAATATTTTTCTCTAGCATATCTTGCTAAATATTTAGGATCTTCTAACTTTTTAACATTAGTTTTTAATTCACTTTCTTTTTCTTTTAAAGCTATTAATTCTTGATTTAATTTATTTTTTTCTTTATATTTATCAATTATATCAAGAAAAACACTAAATAAAGTTAAACTAATAATTATTATTAATACAATAGAAAGTACTCCAAAAGTAGCAAGTCTTGTTGCTTTTTTCTTAATTTTTTTCTTTTTAGCCACTTTATCACTTCCTATTCTTATATAATAATAACAAATTATTTAGCATTTTTCAAGTAAAAGAAAAGATGCCTAAGCATCTTAGTTATAACCATTTCAACCTAATTTTAACAAATAATCTATTATAAAGAAAAAAACTAATCAAAAATGTAAATAACAAGTAAATATGAATAATTCCATTATTTATTTTATATAACAAATAAAAGTATAAAAAACTATTACCAAGAAAATAAATTAAATTAGTAATTATATTAAGTATTAAATATTTAGTAAATAAGACTTTATATAATAGATTAAATGTAAAAGAAAAATATAAACCAAATAAAAAACTATAAGATAATACTTGTATTTGAGTTAATAAATTCATCTAAATAGCCTACTAATAATTGAATTTTCTTTATTCTTTTTTAAAATATTTTCATCTAAATAATTTAAACTATTAATCATTCCTTTTATTATAACTTTTCCTTCTTTATTATCAAGTTTTAATAATTCTAAACCTTCTCCTTTTAAGACGATAGTACCCATATTACTATCAATTAAAAATTCTTCACTGTCAAAAGATTCTATTTTTTTAACTCCGGTAATAGTTGCATTTTTTCTTTCTACTAAATTAAAGGCATGATTAAATTCTTTTATTTGATTATCTTTTTCCATATAAACCCCTAGTTAAGTATATTTTATTAATTAAAAAAAAGACCAATTGGTCTTTAATTATTCTTCATCATTAGTAGGTTCTTCTACTTCTGCATTTTCATATGCTTCAAATATTGCATCTTCGAACATTTTTCTTGTTTCACGATTAATTGGATGAGCTATATCTTTATGTCCACCTGGAACTTTTTTACTAGGCATAGCAATAAATAATCCATTATCTCCGTCAATAATACGAATATCACGTACAACAAAGCAATCATCTAATTGAACAGTTGCACGTCCTTTCATACGAGATCCTTCTTTTTCAAATCTCTTTACATCTACTGATGTTATTTTCATTTGTAATCCTCCTTTTGAACTCCATGTTCTATAATAATAATATAATAAATATTTTAAAATTGCAACTATATTTTGTAAAAATTTGACAAAAAAAGACTTTTTACAAAGTCTTCAGAGTGTTGACAAAGTTCAATACTCTTTTCTTAAAAAAAATAATGTGATATAATTGATTTTGTAAGGATGCTTTATTTTATCCA
>CADBSI010000048.1 GCA_902797275.1 uncultured Erysipelotrichaceae bacterium
ATAATTTTAAAAAATAAGCAAATAAAAAAGAATTAAAGTTCTTTTCTTTTATCATCAGTTTCTTTATCTTCGCTAATTTCTGTAATTCTATTATAACAAGCAAAAAGCATACTATTTAAAACATGATCAGTCATTTTTAAACGACGATATTTGTTTTTATATTCTTCTAAGTCTTTTTTCATATCAATTAACTCATATTTTAATTTTCTAGTTTCTTTTTTTAAATCTTGGTTATTTATTTCAACATCAATTAAAGAAGCAACTGGTAAAAGATATATAATTAATTCAAGTGTTTCTATAATAATTTTTTTAGTTATTAAACCATCTAAATTAAGTTTTTTATTTATTTTATCATTAGCATAGAAAGCTAAAACAAAAGTTAAAAAGCTAATTACTTTTTGCAAACGATATTTAAATAATTTATCATTTATATTTTCTTTTTTTATCTTGATTTCTTCTTGAAAAGAACTTAAAAATTTTTCATATTCTGCTATCTCTATTGTATTTTTTTCTTTTTTATCATATAAACGGTTAAATAAATTTTTTAATTCTTCTACTTCATCATGTTCATTAATCATAATTATCTCTCCAGTAATTTTTTTAATAATTATTTAAATTCAATTCTTTTATCATCATTTTCTTTATCTTCATTGATATCAGTAATTTTAGTATAACAAGTTAAAATCATATCATCTAAAACTTGATTAGCTATTTTTAAATGGCGATATTTAATTTTATGTCTTTTTAATTCATTTTTCATATCAGCTAACTCACTTTTTAATTCTCTTGTTTCTTTTTTTAAATCTTGGTTATTTATTTCGACATCAATTAAAGAAGCAACTGGTAAAATATAAATAATTAACTCAATCGTTTCTATAACAAATTTTCTGGTTGCTTCCATAACACCTAAATTAAAATTTTTATTTATTTTATTATTAGCATAGAAAGCTAAAACAAATGTTAAAAAGCTAATTACTTTTTGAAAACGATATTTAAATAGTTTATCATCTATTTCATCTTTTTTGGTATTAATTTCATTTTGAAAGGAAGCTAATACTTTTTCATATTCAACCATTTCCTTTTTATTTTCTTTTTTTTGATCATATAAACTAGCAAGTAATTTCTTTAAATCTTCAACCTCATCATATTCATAAATCATAATCATTTCCCCCTTGTGTTAGATATTTTAGCATAAATAAACATTATTTTCAATAATTAGTTATAATTACTTCAAAGACACTACCTCTTTTTTTAGCATTAGCATTTATATTTCTTTTAGCTTCTATTAAATGAATATGATAACCTTTATATAAATCTTGAATTAAAGTTGTATTATAATTTGATAACATAACAAATACCCCTTTATCACTTAATTCTTTAAAGACAAAAGCTAATTCTCTTTGACTATCTTTATTAAAACCTGTTTCTGTGTAGTTAGTAAAAATAGCTGTATCTGAGTCATAGGGAGGATCAATATAAACAAAATCACCTTTTTTAGCCGTTTTTAAAGCTTCTTTATAATCAACATTTAATATTTTTATATCATTCATAGTTAAGTAATTACTAACTGTTATTAAGTTATTCCCATCATATGTGTTAACCTTAGTTTTCTTACCATATGGAACATTAAATTCTCCTTTAGAGTTAACTCGGTATAAACCATTAAAACAGGCTTTATTTAAATAAATAGTTCGAGCTGCTCTTGTATAATCAGATAATTTATTATAAGTATTTTTATTTCGATCTTTATTTCTTATTTCATAATAAAATTCTTCACTATGATTAGCTTCATAATTATTTAAAACTCGACACATTTTTTTAAACTTTTCTTCATCACATAAAACTTTATAAGTATTCATAAGTTCTTTGTTTAAATCATTTATAACGGCATGCTTTGGAGCAAGTTCAAAAAGAAGAGCTCCTCCTCCAACAAATGGCTCATAATAAGTATTATATTCAACTGGAACATACTCTTTTAATTTATCTAATATTTGTCTTTTTCCTCCAGCCCATTTTACAAATGGCTTTCCTTTTATCATTTAAATCACTCCTGTTATCAATTATATCATATTAATTTAAGTTTTTTTATAAGTTTACATCCTAGTTATTTCATGATCTAATAAAATTTTATCTTCACTTACCATAAAGTAATTAAACCATTCTAAACTATTAGGAGCAACATCTTGATTATCAGACCAAGTAATATCTACATGATAATATTCATCATTTAATTTAACTAAATTCCACATATGACTAGTTCCATTACTTGTTCCATCTACTAAATCACACCAAAGATTAGCTTTTTTACATAAATATTTAAAAGCTTTAGCATAACCTTCACAAATAGATGTTTTACTAGAAATTGCTCCATAAATATTAATAGTTTGATTACCATTTTTAAAATCATTATCATAAGTTGTTCTTAAAGATATATATGTTGCTAGATAACGATATTTATCATAAGTATTTAAATTACCTGGCATTGAAGAAATAATTAAATTTATTTCCTCATTAAAAATTTTAATTTCTTCTTTTAATTTTACAATATCAGCTTTTTCTAAAGAAATATCACCTGGCATATAATAAACTGCTTCTAAAGCTGTTGTTGTATCCTCGTCTACTACTTCGTTTAAATAAAAATAAATCTCAACTTCTGGATGATCAAGTTTTAAAGCCCCATAAGATATTAAAACATCATCTAAAGTATCATACCCTACTTTACTTGCTTCATATTTAAAATATTTGAAATCCAAAACATTCATAAGCATAGAGTCATATATCACTTTTTGATCCTTAGTTAATTTAGAATACTCCAACTCTTCTTCATATGCATATTCCTGATAATCAGTTGTATCTACTTCTTTAAAATATTCAAGAGTTGAATTGATAGTATCCATAACTCTTTCTTTAGCTTGATTTTCAATATATCTTTTTTCTTTTTCTACTACATCTTGTTCTTTTCGAGAATTAATTAATAAAGTTTGGCACAAAAGATAAGTACCTAATAAACTTAAAACAACAAGAATAATAATTAAATATTTTTTAGTTTTTTTATTCATAAACTCACCCAATAAAAGAATAACATATCTTTTTAAATTAAACAATTAAAAATGCTAAGATATTAAATTTTATGTTTTTTTTCTATTTTTTTAACAAATCTTAAAAAAGCAGAATTATAATAACGATTTTTCCTACAAAATCGGAATTCAATTCCGAAAATGTATAACTTTAAAAATAAATAAAGCATTAAAAAAAGATAATTAAATTATCTAATTATCTTCTTCAAGTTCAAAGTTTAATAATTCTTTACACATTTTTTCATATAAATCTTGTTCATGTTTTATAGTATCAATTAAAAACATTTTATCATTTTTATATTCTCTTAATTCTCTTAAATAATAAGGTTTATCATCATCTAAAACAATAAATGGCATAATATTATTTTTTAGGCACTCTTTAAACATTATAATTCTACCAACTCTTCCATTGCCGTCCCCAAATGGATGAATACGTTCAAATCTTACATGAAAATCAATTATATCTTCTAAGGTTATATTAGTTTTTAAATTATAATCATTTAATAATTCTTCTATTTCTTCATTAACCTTGTTTGGTGGTGTAGTATTAATAACATTAACAACTCCTATAATATTAGGAACAACTTTAAAGCCACCTACATTATACCTTGGATTTTCTTCATCACTTGTATTTCTTTTTAAAATTTTATTCATTTCAATAATCATATCTTTATTTAAAACTACATCAACATTATCTAGAATATAATCAAATAATTTAAAATGATTTTTAGCTTCAATTAAATCATCTAATTTTATTAAATCTTCACTTTTAGGAATAAAGGAAGAAGTATCAAATATTGCTTCAGTTTGTTCATTAGTTAATTTACTGCCTTCTATTTTATTTGAATTATATGAAAAATTTACTTGTGAATAATGATATATATTACCTTTAAATTTTGATTGTTTTTGTTTAATTAATTCATTTTTAATTTTATTTATATTCATATTAACTCACTTTCTAATAACTTTATATTTATATTATAGCAAATTATTATTAGAAAGTCATTACCAAAAATTAATAATAATGTAGAAAAAAAGATAACCGAAGTTATCTAATATTTAAAATCCACAGCAAGATCCTTGATTAACATTACTTACTACGTTTTCTTCACAGCAAGAATATTCAGGTCTATAAGTGTGTTTATAAACATGATGATTAATTATTCTTGTTCTAATTGGGCAAACATGTGGCACTTCATGCATAATAGTTCTATGAACACATCTTTCTTGCATTGGTTCAACAAGTGGACTTTGCATACTTGCCATTTGTTGATTGTTTTGCATATTGTTATTAACATCAATATCAATATTGTTAGTCATGTTATCAGCAAAAAAGTTATTATTTATATCATTGTCTCTATCATAACATCTATCTTGAAACATAATAAATCCTCCTATCTATCTTATCGTATGTAGAATACTATTTTTAATAAATTACATTTACCTATTTTAAACATTTTCAGTCTAATTTAATTTTAAATTAATATACTTAACTGGTGATTAAATGAAAATAGTTGTTTATGCTATTTGTAAAAATGAAAGTAAATTTATTAAACGTTGGTATGAGTCTATGAAAGAAGCAGATAGTATTTATGTACTAGACACGGGTTCTACCGATGAAAGTGTTAGTATTTTAAAAAGTTTAGGAGTTATTGTAAAAGAACATAAGTTTACTTCTTTTAGATTTGATGAAGCTAGAAATATGGCTCTTTCAATGACTCCAGATGATGCTTTATGTGTTTCTACAGATTTAGATGAAGTGTTCCTACCTGGTTGGAGAAAATTATTAGAAGATAACTATAACGGAGAAACCCGAATTGGCTATACCTATAATTGGAGTTTAGAAAACGAGAAACCTAAAGTAAGTTTTATTCTAGATAATATTCATACTAAAAAAGATTATAAATGGTATCATCCAGTTCATGAAGTTTTAGTTAATATTAATCAAAATGAAACAAGAAAGAATATTCTAGATATTACTCTAAATCATTACTCTGATGTTAAAAAAAGCAGGTCTTCCTATTTACCTCTTCTTGAATTATCCGTTAAAGAAGATCCAGAAGATGATAGAAACATGCACTACTTAGGAAGAGAATATATGTATTATAAACGTTATAATGAAGCAATTGATACTTTACTTAAACATTTAAAATTAAAAAGAGCTACTTGGAAAGATGAAAGATGTGCTTCTATGCGTTTTATTGCTAGATGCTATAAAGGCTTAAAAAGATATGATGAAGCTATTCTTTGGTATGAAAAAGCTATTTTAGAAGCTCCTCATTTAAGAGATCCCTATGTAGAACTTGCCCTTTTATACTATGAACTAGAAAAATATGATGAAATAATTAAATATATAAAAATAGCCCTTAATATTAAAACTCATCAAAAAACTTATATAAATGAAGTATTTTCATGGAACGAAACTCCTTATGATATATTATCACTAGCTCTTTACTATAAAGGTTTATTACCGGAAGCAATTTATTATTTAGATCTGGCTCTTGATATTAACCCTGATAATGAAAGACTTAAAAATAATAAAAAAATAATAAACGAAATATTAAATAAAGGAATGTAAACGCACTCCTTTATTCTTTTTAAAATAAACCACTTATTTTATAATTTTTAGAAATTTTCATTTTTAAATAAGCTGGTTCTTTTGCTAAACCTGGCATGGTTGTAATATTACCCATTAAAACAATGATAAAACCAGCACCTGATGCTAATCTTACATCTTGAACTGTCATAGTAAAGTCTTTAGGTGAACCAAGTATTTTAGGATTATCAGTTAAAGAATATTGATTTTTAGCAATACAAACTGGTAAATTACTAAAACCATTCTTTGTAAATAATTCTATTTTTTCTTTAGCTTCCTTGCTTACAATAACATTTCCAGCATGATATATTTCTTTAGCAATTATGTTAATTTTATTAATAATTGTCTCATCAAAACTATATAAAGGTTTAAAATCAACTTGATTATTACATAGATTAACTATTTCTTTAGCAACTTCAATTGCTCCTTTTCCTCCATTTACATAACTAGTTGATACTTGAAATTTGCAACCTAATTCTTGACAATGTTTTTTAACATAAGCAATTTCTAAATCTGTATCAGTTGTAAATTTGTTTAAACAAACTAAAATATTTTTAGTATATTTTTGCATATTTTTAATATGAGCATCTAGATTACATATTCCTTTTTCAAGAGCATCTAAGTCTTCTAAACCAATTTTTTCTTTGGTAATTCCAGCATTATATTTAATACTTCTTATAGTTGAATTAATTACAATTACATTTGGTTTTAAATTAGCAAGCTGACACTTAATATCTAAAAACTTTTCAGCTCCAAGGTCGGCTCCAAAACCTGCTTCCGTTATTACATAATCAGCAAGTTTTAAACCCATTTTAGTTGCTATTATACTATTACAACCATGAGCAATATTAGCAAAAGGTCCTCCATGAATTATAACAGGATTATTTTCTAACGTTTGAACTAAATTAGGTTTTAGGGCATCTTTAAGTAAAATTGCTAAAGCATCAACACATTTTAAATCTTTACAAAAAATCATTTTACCTTTTTTATTATAACCTATTAAAATATTACCAAGTTTTTCTTTTAAATCAGGTAAATCTTTGGCTAAACATAAAATAGCCATTATTTCACTAGCAACTGTAATGTTATAATTATCTAATCTTTCTAAACCTTTATTATCATATTTTATTAAAACATTACGAAGAGCTCGATCATTTAAGTCAACACATCTTTTAAATTCAATTCTATTTAAATCTAAATTAAGTTTATTACCTTGATAAATATGATTATCAATAATAGCTGATAATAAATTATTACAAGCTTCAATTGCATGAATATCACCTGTAAAATGTAAATTAATATCTTCCATTGGTACTACTTGGGAATACCCACCACCTGTTGCTCCTCCTTTAATTCCAAATACAGGTCCTAAAGATGGTTCTCTTAAAACAGCTAAACTTTTATAACCAAGGTAAGACATAGCATCATCTATACCAATTGTCATAGTAGTTTTCCCTTCTCCATAAGGAGTTGGATTAGTACTAGTAATAAGTATTAATTTACCATTTGTTTTATCATTAAGTTTGTTTAAAATTTTTAAATCAATCTTAGCTTTATCAGTTCCATAGCATTCAAGATATTTTTTTTCAATATCTAATTTCTTAGCAATTTTTAAAATATTTTCTTTTTTAGCTTTTCTATTTATTTCTATATCAGTCATTTTTAATCTCCTCAAACATTCTTTCAACACTTTTAGCAGTATTACATAATTTTTTAATCGTTAAATCTTCCGCTTTATTATTAGCAATTCTTAAGTTATTTTCACTTGATAACAAAGCTTCTTTCGTCTTTTGTAAATGATCAATTGTTTTATCAATTTCTTCAATAGCTTTTTTAAATTTATCTGATGCTAAACGATAATTTCTTGCAAATCCTTCTTTAAAAGCATTCATATTATTTTCAAAATTAGATATATCAATATTTTGATTTTTCAACTCTTCTAATTCTAACTTATAATTTAAAGCATTCATTCCTGCTCCTCTTATTAAAGTAATAATAGGTATAAAAAATTGAGGACGAATTACATACATTTTAGGATATCTATAACTAACATCAGTTATTCCTGTATTATAATAATCATTTTCAATTTCAAGGAGTGAAACTAAAACGGCATACTCACAATTTTTTTCTTTTCTATCTTTATCAAGTTCTTTAAAGAAATCTTCATTTTTATGTTTAGTAGCTGTTTTATCATCTTCATTTTTCATTTCAAACATAATTGAAACAAATTCTTGATTATTATGATAATCACGAAAAATAAAGTCTCCTTTAGAACCAGTTTTAATATCATTATCTTTTTCAAAATAAGCATCCTTAAAAAGTGGTCTTAACTTATTAAATTCTTCTTGACAATGTTTTTCAAGACTTTCTCCAATCATTTTAGTTGATTGTCTAGCTTTTAAATCTTTATAGTAATCAATTATTTCATCTTTACTTTTTAATTTATTTTCATAAACTTCTTTTATATTCTGTTCTTTAATTTTATATTCTTTAGTTTCTATTTCTAATTTACTTTTAAGTTCATTTAAATTATTTTTATTTTCCATTTCTTTTAATTTTAAAGAATTTTCTAAATCAACTACTTTTAAATTTAATTCATTATATTTTTCTTGATAAATAGTTTCTAAATCTTTTTTGGTACTATCTATTCTTTCTTGTTTATCTTTTTCAATATTTTCTAATTTATTTGTTAATTTTGATATTTCTAATTCTTTTTCTTGTAATTTATTATTAAATTCTTTTTCTAAAGTTATTTCTTGTAATTTAATAGCATTTTTTTGTTCATTTAAAAGTATTTGTTCTCTTTTTTCTAGTTCTTGATTAAATTCTTTAGTTTTTATTTGTTTAATAATAGAATCATAATATGATTCATCTATTTGAAAAGTTGTTCCACATTTAGGACATTTTATTTCATTCATTTTAAGCCTCCTTTTATTCCTATTTTACTTGGTATAGGTAGAAATTGCAAGAAAAAAAGTAAATTATTCTGCTAATTTACTTTCTAAAGTTATTTCTATTTTTAAATCACTGGTTATTTTAGTATTTTCTGGAATACTTTGTTTAACAACATAACCATGTCCTTTTATAGTATATGAAACATTTAAAAGAGTTAGAAGTGTTTCTACATCACTTTTAGAATAACCTGTTAAGTTTGGTAAAACATAATCGGTACTATTAGTAAGTAAAAATACTTTATCAGCTGAGGTTATAGTTTTATTTAAAGGGTACTGGTTAATTATAGTTTTACCAGTTCCTATAACAATAGGAGTTATTTTATTCTCTTTTAAGGAAGCAACTACTTGATCTAAATCTTGATTTAAATAATTATTTATAGTTGATACATGTTCAGTTGTAGTTTCTTGTTCTTTATATATATTATAGTATTTACTAATATTTTTAACAATGTCTTTAACAGGTTCTGATAATACTTTAACGTTTTCTGGTCTTTTAGCTGCTCCATAGATTATAATTTCTGGATCATCTTTTGGAAACATTAAAGATATACTTCTTATAATGTCTCGATCTCCAGTTAAATAACCTTTACCATTGGTACTTGCTATTTGAGCTGTTCCGGTTTTACCAATTAAATCATACCCTTCTATATAATAAGCATGAGCTGCCCCATCCGGATCGTTTACTGTATGCCACATCAAATTTTTAATATAGGAAATGGTTTCAGAACTTGCAACATTAGCATGAACTGTTCGTTTGTTTTCAGTTGTTTCACTATCACTTACTATTTTTTTAACTATATATGGTTTTAATAATTCTCCATCATTAGCAATTGAGGTTAAAGCTTTAATATGTTGAATAGGTGTAGTTGTAATACCTTGTCCAAAGGCAGCATTAAACACTTCAGTTTCATATTTAAAACTAATTTTACCACTACCTTCATTAGGTAAACAAATATCTGTTTTAGAACCAAAGCCTAGTTTCTTTAAATAATTTTTTAAAATAGTTGCATCTAAATATTTATCCATCATGTTAACAACACCTGTGTTGCTTGAATAAATAAAGCCCTTATCATAGGTAATTCTTCCCCATCCCACTTTATTCCAATCACGAATAATCGTTTTATCTTTAGTTTCAAATGAACCTGACATATAAGTATCGTTTCCTTTATAAACTCCTGCTTCAAGAGCTGCCATATAGGTATATATTTTCATAGTACTACCAGGTTCAAAGGATGTAATATTACTATCTAAATAATTTTTAATATCTAAAATATTAGGATCAAAACTAGGTGTTGTTGCATAACCTAAAATCTCTCCAGTTTTAGCATTTGCAACGATTAAATCAATTTCATCAAATTCATATTTAGAACTAACATTATTTAAAGCTTCTTCTAAAAAGAATTGAATATTATTATCAATAGTTAAATAAATATCAGATCCATCAACTTTAGCTTCTGTTACTTCTTTTGTTCCAGCTATTTTATAACCTTTTAAATCCTTTTGATAAACAGTTTTACCATTCACTCCAGTTAATTCTTTGTTATAATACTTTTCAATTCCAAGTTCTCCTGTCATCTTACCATTTTCATCTTGTTTAGCATAACCAATTAAATAAGATAAAAATTTTCCATACGGATAATATCTTTTAGTTGTTTCAATAAAATCAAGACCAGGTAAATTAGTTGCTAAAATTGTATCTTTTTCAATTTCATTTAAACCTTTTCCTTTAACTCCAAACTCAGTTTGATAAGTATTTTCTTTATTTAAATAAGATAGAATTGTTTCTTTATCCATATTTAAAATAGCTGATAAAACTAAAGCTGTTTTTTCTTTATCAACAACATGTTGAGGTTTTTCAGGATCTGTCGTTCTTTTAGGATCTAGATAAGCAATTAAAGTATAACTGGCAACATCTTGAGCCAAAACATCACCTGAAGAATCAAAAATAGTACCACGATTAGCTTTTAAAATAATTTCTTTGGTAGTTCTTTTAGATGCTAAAGATTGAATATCAATATTATCAATTTTTTTAGCTAAAGCAATATAAGATACCCTTGTAATTATAATCAAAAATAAAAAAAAGACAATAATTAAAACAACATTACTTACTTTAACATTATGTTCCATATTGCCTCCTAATCTATATTTTTAATTTTATCATTATTATAAACTAATCCTTCATCTTTAATAACTTTTTGAATATTTTCTAAGCTGGCAAGTTCATTTATTTTCATTTCTAAACTTTCATTTTCTTTTTCTTGATTTTTAATTTCTTTTTTAAGTTTTTCTACTTCATAATTAATTTCAGATAAAGTAGATTTAGAAAAGACAATAACAACAGGAGAACCAATTAATAATAAACAAGAAATGGTATATAAAACTTTTTCAAATTTAGAAATTTTTACTTTTTTCTTTTTTTTCATTATTTAATCCTTTCAATTATTCTTAATTTACTTGAATGGCTACGATTATTTTCTTGTAATTCCAAGTCAGATGGAACAATTACTTTTTCTGTTATTAATTTAAAATTAGGTAAATACTCTTCTGGTATAACTGGTAAATTATTAACAACTTTATCAACACTTGTTAATTCTTTAAAAAGATTTTTAACAATTCTATCTTCTAGAGAATGGAAAGTTATTACTAAAACTCTTCCTCCTACATTTAGCATTGATAAACTTTTTCTTAAACTACTCTCTAAGATATCTAATTCATGATTTACTTCAATACGAATAGCTTGAAAAGTTTTTTTAGCTGGATGCTTATTAATTGTATCTTTATATGGCATACTATGTTTTATAATATCAACTAATTCAAAAGTTGTTGTAATTGGTTTTATGTTTCTTTCTTTAACAATATTTCTTGCAATTGACTTAGCGTGTTTTTCTTCTCCATAAGTAGAAATTATTCTACATAAGTCTTTTTCAGAGTATGTATTAACTACATCATAAGCAGATAGTGGATTATCTAAATCCATTCGCATATCTAGGCGACTATCATAGTGATAACTAAAACCTCTTTCTTTGGTATCTAATTGCGGAGATGAAACTCCAAGATCAAATAATACTCCATCTACTTTAAAAACATTTCTTTTTTCAAGTTCTTCTTTTATATATAAAAAATTACTTTTGATAATAAGAAAATTACTTCCTATATTAGAAAGTTTTTCTTTGCTATAATTAATAGCATTAATATCTTGATCAAAGGCGAATATAAAACCCCTTTTTACTCGCTTTAAAATTTCACTGGTATGACCAGCATAGCCTAATGTTGCATCTACATATGTTCCCGTATCTTTCAAATTAAGTCCTTCAATTACTTCTTTTAACATAACACTATAATGCATAAAACCTCCTAATTTGAATTAAATAAATCACAAGAAATTTCTGATAAACTAGTAAAATTATCTTGCATAAATTTTTTCCAAGCATCATCTGACCATATTTCAACATGATCACTTGCTCCTATTATAACACATTCTTTTTCAAGTTTAGCAAATTCTTGTAAAAATAATGGTATAATTATTCTTCCTTGTTTATCGAATTCCAAAGTCAAAGCACCAGAAAGCAAAAATCTTATGAAGTTACGGCTATCTTTTTTTGTAAATGCTAGAGTATCAATTTTACTAATTAAATTATTCCAAGTCGAAACCGGATACAAAAATAAACTATTATCAAGTCCTCTAGTTAGAATAACTTCCATTCCTAAAGAACTTCTTAATTTACTAGGAATTACTAATCTACCTTTATTATCAAGGTTATTATGATATTCTCCCATTAACATAAAAATTCACCACTTTTCCCCACAAAATGCCTAACTTCAAGATAATTATAGTAAAAAATAAGAAATTTGTAAATAAAATAAGAAAACTTCGAAAATATTTTACATAAAAAATGTAAAAAACAACATAATATATATGAAAGGATGAAATATGAACGATATTAAAATAAGAGATTATATTATTAATAATTTTAAAAATGATGATGAAGAAACAATTAAAAGAGCAATAGATGAAAGTATTAAAGAAGGAGACGAAGTAACCTTGCCTGGTATGGGAGTATTCTTTGAAATAATCTGGCAAGATGCAAGTGATGAGGAACGAAAAAGAATATTAACTACTTTAAAGAATAGATTTCAAAAAAAGTCTAATTAAAATTAAAAAAAATAACTTAGATTAAATTCTAAATTATTTTTTATTTTTCTCTATTATTTTATTCTTCTTACTTTTCTTCTGGTCTCATTAATGGAAATAAAATGTTATCTTTGATATTATCAACACCAGTTAATACTTGAAGTACTCGATCAATTCCCATACCCCAACCAGAAATTGGAGGCATACCATATTCCATAGCATTTATATAATCATAGTCCATCATCATAGCTTCTTCATCTCCTCCAGCTTTTAAAGATGCTTGATGTAGAAGTCTTGCTTCTTGATCAATTGGATCAACAAGTTCAGAATAAGCATTGATGATTTCAGCCCCATTAATTACTAATTGAAATCTATCGGTTAAAGTTTTATCTAAATCATTAGCTCTTGCAAGTGGTGATAAAGAAATTGGATGTTCAACTAAGAAAGTTGGTTCAATTAAGTAAGGTCTTGCAACTTTTTTATACAAAGCATCTACTAAATTACCATAACCAAGGTTTTCAATATCATCTTCAGTTTGTAAATCAATTTTTTTATTTTTAATTTCAGCTAGTAAAGCTTCTTTAGTATTAAATTTTTTAATATCAATATCAGCATATTTAATAATTAAATCACGGAAAGATACAGTTTCCCATTTTTTAGATAAGTCTACTACTTTATCATTTATATTAACTTGTAAAGTACCAAATACTTTTTCAATTACAGTTTTTAACATATTTTCAAGTAAAATCATATTATCTTTGTAATTATAGTAAGCAGCATAACATTCAAGCATAGTAAAGTCTTGTAAATGAGTTGCATCTATTCCTTCATTTCTAAAGCATCTTGCAAATTCGAATACTTTAGTAAACCCTCCAACAACAGCTCTTTTTAAATATGTTTCAGGTGCAATTCTTAAATAAACATCAATGTCAAGAGCATTATGATGAGCTGTAAATGGTCTTGCACTAGCTCCACTTGCTTTATTTGATAAAACTGGTGTTTCGATTTCTATATAACCATCATCTTCTAAAAACCTTCTAATTTCTTTGACGAATTCATATTTTAATAAGAATCTTTTTCTTGTACTTTCATTCATAATTAAATCAAGATAACGATTTCGATAACATATTTCAGGATCGGTTACTCCATGAAATTTTTCAGGAAGTGGTTTTAAGGCTTTACCAAGAAAAGTAAAATCATCTGCTCTTAAAGTTTTTTCTCCTGTTTGGGTAGTAAATATTTCTCCAACTACTCCAATAAAGTCTCCTAAATCAATCATAGTTTTAAAGAATTTATATTTTTCTTCTCCCACTAAATCTATTTTAATTGAAACTTGTAAATCTCCTTCAATATCTCTTAGTTTTAAAAAACTAAGTTTTCCCATTTTACGCATAAAAACAATACGACCTGCTACTTTAACATCTTTAGTACCATCTTCTAAAGTACTTGCTTCTTTTAAAGTATAATTTGTTTCATATCTTTCAGGGTAAGGATTACAAAATTCTTTTATTTCTTCTACTTTTCCTCTTCTTACTAATTCTTGTTCTGTAAATTCTCTCATATAAACCTCCACATAAATTTAATTAAATAATAGCATTTCTAAAAAAAAATGTCAATTTATATTCCAAAAAAAGTAATATTTTGGTATTATTAAGTTGGGTGATAAAATGAATAATATAATTGATAGTATAATTGAAATTCCTCTTGGAACCAAAAACAAATATGAAATTGATAAAAAACTAGGTAAAATTAGACTTTCTAGAGTGCAATATTCTTCTATGACTTATCCTAGTGAATATGGTTTTATTGATGAAACACTTGCAACTGATGGTGATCCTGTTGATATTTTAGTAATTACTAGTGAAGCAACTTTTCCAGGTTGTATAGTAGAAGCCAAAGTCCTTGGCTATTTAGACACCATTGATAATGGCTACCCTGATCCTAAGATAATTGCTGTTAGCAATGTTGATCCTCGTTGTAATTTTTATAATTCTTTAGAAGAACTTCCAAAACATTCTTTACTTGAAATTAAAAACTTCTTTGAAAATTATAAATTACTACAACATATTAAAGTCGAAGTCTTTGATTATCACGGAATTGATGAAGCTATGAAAATAATTGAAGATGGAAAAAAACGTTATTTAGAAAAAGAAAGCCAAAATTAGCTTTCTTTTATTGAACTTGTAAGATAAATGTAGACACAAAAAAACGGTCTACATTTTTTTGTTATAATAAAATTGGAGGAAGAATATGACAAGAAT
>CADBSI010000049.1 GCA_902797275.1 uncultured Erysipelotrichaceae bacterium
CTTTATAATGGTGAAACAGCAGATGATATTTTTAAAAGAAAGAAACTAAGGTATAGAGAAGACATCTTAGATAATATGGGTAGTGATGAATTAATTGCTAATTTATTTAGAATATCTCAAACCGAGCAAAAATTAAAAAATGAAAATATTGATACAGAAAAATACGCCAATAAAATTCATTTCGAAGTTGGGAAGAAAATTAGAAAAATAATTATGGAACTATGCCAGAAAATTTATCAACTCCAAATAAAAGTTTAAAAGAATTAGAAAAAGAAAATAGAAAATTAGAAGTAAAATAATAATTGTATGATAATATAAATTAAAAAAATGTATAAAACATTTAAATAGTACATATATTATTAAAGATTAATAGAACCTTAATAATATAAGTGCCATAAAATATATTGTGACGCTTAACGTTTTAAGCGTTTAATATAGATAGGATTTTATCCTAAAGGAAATGTTTTAACAGATAATGTTAGCATTTCCTTTTCTTTTGTTATTTGCTATAATTAAACTGAAATGGAGGTTATATGATACCAGAACATGTTGCAATTATAATGGATGGAAATGGTAGATGGGCTACTAAAAGAGGTTTACCAAGAAGTAAAGGACATCTAGAAGGAAGTAAAAACTTAGAAAAGCTAATACCATACATATTTGAAAAAGGAGTAAAAGTATTAAGTTTATATGCTTTTTCAACGGAAAATTTTAAAAGAAGTGAAGAAGAAGTTGATTATCTTATGAACTTGTTTACTAAAGTTTTAAAAAAACAATTTAAAACTTTTCAAGCAAATAATATTAAAGTTGTTTTTTCTAAAAGAGAGGAAGGCTTACCAATTTCTCTTGAAAAATTAATTGCTAAAATAGAGAATGAAAATGTTAGTAATCCTGATTATATTTTAAATATTTGTCTAAATTATTCAGGTTCTTATGAAATAGTTGATACGACTAAAAAACTAATTAAACAAGTAATTAATAAAGAAATTAATATTGATGATATTAACCAAGATTACTTTTTAAAAAATTTATATCAAGATTTACCTGCTATTGATTTATTAATTAGAACTAGTGGTGAATATCGTTTAAGTAATTTTATGTTATTTTCTCTTGCCTATAGTGAATTATATTTTACAGAGGTTCTATTTCCAGATTTTTCTAAAAAAGATTTTGATGAGGCTTTAGAAGCCTATCAAAAAAGGGATCGAAGGTTTGGTTTAGTTAAGTAAATAGTATTTATTAATTTTTGATTCATATAGTTTTATAGGTGAATTATGAAAAAATTAATTATTTTATTACTTGTTATTATACCATTTAATACTTATGCTTTAACAGATAGTAGCAAAGGAAGTATTGTCATGGATGTTGATAGTGGACGAATTTTATATCAAAAAAACAGTAATACTAGTATGCTAATAGCATCTACTACTAAACTCATGACTTTTCTGGTTGCCAATAAATATGCAGGTGATAAATTAAATAGTAAAATAACCGTAGGAGAAGAAGTTTTAAAAGCTTATGGAACAAATATGTATTTATCAATTTCTGAAGAAATTACTTTAAGAGATCTATTATATGGTTTGATGCTTAGAAGTGGTAATGATGCAAGTATTGAAATTGCTTATTTAGTTGCTGGAAGTATTGATGACTTTGTTTCTTTGATGAATTTAGAAGCCAATAATTTAGGTATGTTAAATACAAATTTTAAAAATCCCCATGGTTTAGATGAAGAAACCAAGAACTATTCAACTGCCTATGACCTTGCTATCTTAACAAGAACTTTAGCTTTAAAGTACCCTTTATTTACCAAAATAGCTGGTGCTAAATACTATAATTTTAAAACTAACTTAAAAAGTTATGCTTTAATAAATCGAGCTAAAATAATATTTGATTACAAAAAAATAACAACTGCTAAAACCGGTTATACACCACTTGCTGGTAAATCATTAATAACAACTGCTAACAATAATGATTTAAACCTTGTTATGGTATCTTTAAATAATCCAAATCACTACGAAGAACAGAAAAACATGTATGAATACTTTTTTAAAACTTATAAAAACTATAAATTATTAGATAAAAATAATTTTCATATTTCAAATGTCTTTAATTCTTCTTATGAAATAAAAAATAATTTTACTTATCCTTTAACTAAAGAAGAAGCTAAAAAAGTTGAAACTAAAGTAATTATAAATAAAAAAGATAACATATTAGGAAGTATCCAAGTAATACTAAATGATGATGTTATTCATGAAGAATTAATTTATAAAAAAGAAACTAAAAAAACTAAGAAAAATATATTCGAAAAAATATTTACTAAAATAATTAACTTTTTTAAATAATCAAATCATTAATTTGGATTAAAAAGAAATAATTGCTAGTAATATAAGAAATTTAAATCATATAAAATGCTTTAAAATCCCAAAAATATATTGATAAACACTTAAAAAAATGGTATTATCGATATGAAGGGTGAGTTATTTAAAAGATAATTAATTCACTTGGATAATAAATTAAAAATATAAAAAAATAATTATATTAAAATAAAAAGGACGACAAGATTTCTTAAAATTTAAGAAATAAATATTGGAGTAGTGGAGATAATGAATTTAAACTTTAGTGTTAATGAATATTTACTAGCTTGGTACTTATTATATAGTGCGAGCTTATCAAAAGAAATAGATAAATTTCGTAAAAATTTATGGAATAAGTATAAAAAAGAATATAATTTTTGCTATAAAGATAAAGAAGAAATTATCAAATATGGGAAAGATTTTATTCCTGATAATGATATTTTGTATAATGAAATATTTGAAAGTGATTTATATATATCTTTAAAAAAAGAAACTGAAAAGCATAAAATGCATTTAGAAAAATTGGTTTTAAATGATAATAAATTAATTACTAAAGCAACTCTTTCAGTTTTAAAAATGAAATTATGTGATGAATATCCTATTTATGTTGTTCATCCAAGAATGGAAATTATTGAATATAGTAAAAAGAATAATGCTATTATTTGGGGTAGTGATAAAGATAAATATGATTTTTTAATAATTCTTATTTTAACAATTGTAAAAGGTTTATTTGAAGATAAATATGAAGATTTCAAAGAAATAAAAAATGCTATAATAGAACTTGCAGTTTTAAACGAAATAAATAATCAAATAAGTAATGTAAATACCTATAATCAAGGTGATAAAGTTTTAAAAATAATTAAAAGACAAATCTATCCTTTTTGGTTAATGTATTTAGGATATGATACCAAGGAAGATTTATTAAATAGAATGATAGAAGATAAGATTGCCTTTGATGCATCTAAATATCCTATTGATAAAAATATGAAAAAGATGAGTTTAGATGAGTTTATTAACTTTTGTATAAAAAACAATAAACATATTTTAAAACTTGGAAATGTAATTCAAATCGAAAAAGAAGAAGAAATAGAAGTAATTTAAATTGAGGTAAGTATGGAAAACAAACTTGAATATTTTTTAACATTAATCCATCTAGATAATATAGAAGAATTTAAAAATACTAAATTATTAAGAGTAATAGTTAATAATAAAGATAGTTTAATTACTATCTTTTTAGAAACTGAAAGAATGATATCAGTTGATAATTATTTAAAGTTAAAAGATCAAATGGAAAATTATTTTAATTCTAAAGTAGAAATTAGAATTAATAATTTAGGTGATAAAAGTCTTTATTTAGAAGAATATTTTAAAAACTTTTTACCAGAATATGGAAAGTATTTTCAAGATAGATTAAAAATAAATGGAGATAATAATAATTATATAGTTGCATATAATCAAGGTGAAGAAAGAGAAATTAATAATTATTTAAAAGGTATTAATACTAATTTAGTTAATTTAGGTTATAATCCTTTAACAGTTTTTGTTGATGAAGAAAATCGAGCTAATATACGTAAAATGATAAATGAAAATTTAACTAATATTGAGGTTAAAAAGACAAGTGAACCAAGTAATTTTGAAACTAAAACATTTGAACCTCGAAGAAAAAAAGTTAAAACTGTTGAAGACGAAAGAGTATATTTAGGTGAGGTTATTGAAGGAGATACTATTAATATTAAAGATATTGTCTCTGAAGATAATGATTTAATTATTGAATGTGAAATATTTGGAGTAGATATATTTGAATCTACTAAGAGTAATTATAAAATCATAACTTTAAAATTAACTGATTATACAGATAGTATGTATGCTAAGGTTTTTACAACTGATAGTGAAGAACTTAAAAGATTAGTTGGTATTTTAAAACCAAGTAAATGGTTTAAATTTAAAGGGTATACTAAAAGAGATAAGTATACTATGGATGAAATAGTTTTTAATATAAGTTCTATTAATGTTTCAGATAAGAAAAATGTAGAAATCACAGATCTTGCTCCAATTAAAAGAGTAGAGTTGCATACCCATACAATGATGAGTGCTATGGATGGAGTGTGTGCTGTTTCAAAACATGGTGTTTCAACTATAGAACAAGCTATTAAATGGGGACATAAGGCAATTGCTATTACTGATCATTCAGGATGCCAAGCTTTTCCAAATGCTTATAATATGATTGTTGATTATAATAAAGGTAAACCTAAAGAAGAACATTTTAAAGTAATTTATGGAACTGAATTAACTTTAGTTGATGATAATGTATCAATTGTAAAAAGAAGTAATAATGCTACTTTGCTTGCTGAAGAATATGTTGTATTTGACCTTGAAACAACTGGTTTTAATGCTGCTGGTGGGGATTCCATTATTGAAATTGGAGCGGTTAAATTAAAAGATGGCGAGATTATTGATAAATTTGATAAATTAATTAAACCTCCAAAACCAATTACTGAGAGAATAACTAGTGTTACTAGTATAACTAATGAAATGGTTGCAGATTGTCCAAATGAAGAAATTGCTGTTAAAGAATTCTTAAAGTGGGCAGGGGATGATGTCATGGTTGCTCATAATGCTAAGTTCGATACTTCATTTATTGAAATGTGTTATAAAAAATATAACTTAGGTGAATATAAAAATACCGTAATTGATACATTAGCTTTATCAAGAATTTTAGATCAAGAAGCCTCTCGTCATGGCTTATCTGCTATTACCAAAAGATATGGGGTAGAATTTGATGAAGAATCACACCATAGAGGTGATTATGATGCTTTAGCAACAGCTTTAGTTTTTCATAAAATGATGAAGAAATTAGAAGGAATTAATATTTTAAAAATATCAGATTTAGAAACACTTATTAGTTCTGAAGATATTCATAAATTTGGTCGAACATATCATGTAAATATTTTAGTTCAAAATAAAGTTGGTTTAAAAAATTTATTTAAAATAATTTCTATTGCTAATACTAAATATTTTTATAAAACAGCAAGAATATTAAGAAGTGAAATTGAAGCTTTAAGAGAAGGATTGTTAATTGGAAGCGGCTGTTATGAATCAGAAGTGTTTGTTGAAGCAAGAAGTAAAACTGATTCCGAAATAAGAGATATTATTGGTTTTTATGATTATGTTGAGGTGCAACCACCTGAGTGTTATGGTCATTTAATTCAATTAGGCGATTTTAAAGATGAAAATGAACTTATTGCTAATATTAACAAAATAATTAAATTAACCAAAGAAACCGGAAAAATAATAGTTGCAACGGGAGATGTTCATCATTTAACAAGAAGTGATAAAATCTATAGAGAAATTATTGTTAATCAAAAATTACCAGGTGGCGGACTTCATCCTCTTGCTAAACGTGATATTACTGAAATACCGAGTCAACATTTTAGAACAACTGATGAAATGCTTGAAGACTTTAATTTTCTTGATGAGAAAACTAGAAATGAAATTGTAATTGAAAATACTAATAAAATAGCTGATATGGTAGAAGAAGTAGAAGTTATAATTGATACAGGTGGTATTCCTTTTTCACCAAGAATTGAAAATTCAAAGGAAGATGTGTATGAAATGGTCTTTAATAAAGCTCATTCAATGTATGGAGATCCACTTCCTCGTCATATTGAAGAGAGAATTGCCGAAGAATTATATGGAGATAGAATAATTAAATTAGTTAAGAATAAAGTAAAAAATACTAATCCAGATAAAACTGAAGACGAATTAGATAAATTGTTTCAAAGTGAATTAAGTGAGACAATTAAACTTGGTTATGATGAAGTATTTAAGTTAAATAAAGAAGATTTTATAAATAATATTTTAGAAGATAAAGAAAAAGTAAATGATGAAGCTTATATAAATAAAGAAACGAAAAAACTAATGGGTGGTATTATAGGTGGAGGTTTTGATGTAATTTATTTAATTGCTCAAAAATTAGTAAAACACTCTAATGATGAAGGATATTTAGTAGGATCCCGTGGATCGGTTGGTTCTTCATTTGTTGCTACTATGATGGGAATAACTGAAGTTAATCCTTTGCCAGCTCATTATTTATGTAAAAAATGTCATTTAAGCTTATTTAATGATGAAGATGGTAATCCATATTCACTTAATTATTCAGCAAGTGGGTATGATTTACCCGATAAAATGTGTCCAAATTGTAATACAAAAATGTCTAAAGAAGGACAAGATATGCCATTTGCTACTTTCTTAGGATTTAATGCTGATAAAGTTCCGGATATTGATTTAAATTTTTCTGGTGATAATCAAGCTTCAGCCCATGCTTATACTAAAGTAATATTTGGAGAAGACAACGTTTATCGGGCTGGAACAATTGGAACTGTTGCTGAGAAAACAGCTTATGGTTTTGTTCGAGGTTATTTTGAAAAAAAAGGTGTTCAAGATGTTCACATGGCTGAAATTGAACGACTTGCTGTTGGTTGTACAGGAGTTAAAAGAACAACTGGTCAACATCCTGGAGGAATTGTTGTTATACCATCTTATATGGATGTCTTTGATTTCACACCTTTCCAATACCCAGCCGATGATGTGACTTCCGTATGGCGAACAACGCACTTTGATTATCATGCTATCGATCAAGATGTTTTAAAACTTGATATACTAGGACACGATGATCCAACAATTTTAAGAATGCTTCAAGATTTATCAGGAATTGATGTTACAACTTTACCAATGGACGATCCTAAAGTTTTGAGCTTATTAACATCACCTGATGCTTTAGGAGTTTCCAGTGAAAAAATAAGATGTGAAATTGGAACACTTGGTTTACCGGAAATGGGTACTAACTTTGTTATTAATATGTTAGTTAAAGCTAAACCTAAAACTTTTGGAGAACTTGTTAAAATATCAGGATTATCACATGGAACGGATGTTTGGAATGGCAATGCGGAAGATTTAATTGATAATCATATTTGTGAATTTAAAGAAGTAATAGGTTGTCGTGATGACATTATGGTTTATTTAAAAAATCATGGTTTAAAACCTAAAGATGCTTTCAAGATAATGGAATTTGTAAGAAAAGGTAAAGCTAAAAAAGAACCTGAAAAATGGCTTGAATGGAAACAAGTTATGATTGATAATAATATTCCAAATTGGTATATAGAATCTTGTCATAAAATTCAATACATGTTTCCAAAAGCCCATGCATGTGCTTATGTTATGAGTGCAATTCGTATAGCTTGGTTTAAAGTATATCAACCTCTTAATTACTATGCTACTTTCTTTTCAATAAGAGTAGTTGACTTTGATATTGAAACAATGATAAAAGGCTATGATGCTATTAAATTAAAAATAGAAGATTTAGAAAATAAAAGTCATGAAATTACTAAAAAAGAAGGAGATATTCTAGAAACTTTAAAAATTGCTTTAGAAGCAACAGCAAGAGGAATAAAATTTGCTAACATCAATTTACAAAAATCAGATGCTGTTAAATTTATAAAATCTGATACCGAAGAAAACACTTTAATTCCGCCTTTTAGAGCTATTGATGGACTTGGGGACACTGTTGGTAAAACTATTGTTCAAGAAAGAGAAATAAAAGAATTTTTAAGTATGGAAGATTTACAAAAAAGAGGAAAAGTTTCTACAACTTTAATTGATAAAATGCGTAGTATGAAAATATTAGATTCACTTCCTGAGTCTAATCAATTATCATTATTTTAAAAGGAGAATTAGATGAAAGAAATAAAATTAGATGAGAAAAAATATCTTATATTAGAAAACAAAAATGAGTGTTTAAATTTAGAAGAATTACAAGAAAAATATACCGATTATTTTTATGACTTTGATTATATTTTGGGTGATTACGCTTATAATAAACTTCGATTAAAAGGTTTTTGTCAAAAAAATAATCCGCGTTTTAATCAAATAAATGATATTAATACTAAAGATAATTATTTAAAAGAATTGTGTGCATATAATTGTAATTATTTTTTAATAAAGAAAGATAAAGAAAGTCAAAAGAAATAAAAATTTAAAAAACTTTCTTTTTTTCTTGAAAAAAACTGTCAAAATACTTGAAATTATCAATAAATATGATAAAATGATATTAGAAGATATGGAGGATATGTTATGGAAGAAAAAAAAGAAATGATGACTTTAACACTTGAAAATGGGACTAAAGAAGAAGTTGAACTTTTATTATCTTTTAAATTTAATGATAACAATAAAGAATATGTTATATATACAAAAAATGAAAAAGACGACAACGGAAATGTTACCATCTATGTATCAAATATAACAAGAGTTGGTAATGAGGCAACTTTAAATACTGTAAGTGATGATAATGAATGGTCTCGTATAAAAGATCTTTTAAGAGAACTATCAAAAAATGAATAGGGGGATTTGACAATGCTAGAAAATATCACAGTGACCAATGAAAAAAATGAAGAAACTAAAAAACTTGTAGGTAGAAAACCAGCTAAATTAAGCGCTATTCAAATTTTTCGCACTAAAGCCGAAGCAATGAAAAAATCTGTTGTTAATACTAAGCAAACTGAAACAAAAATACCTGAGGCTAAAGAAGAAACAGAAAAACCAGTTGTAGCTTCTGATATTGTTTTTCCAAATGCTGATGAATGTCAAAGACGACTAGATAATAAAATGGTATCATGTACAGAAATATCAGAAATTAACAAAATTAATTCAGCAAGAAAATTAAGAGCTGCTGTTCGAGTACCAAAACTAGTTGGTTATATTTACAAAAATAGAACTAAAAAAGTACCTCAAGAATTATCTGAAAAACCTGTAAATGAAGAAGCAAATGTCTATGATTTTTCTAAATCATTTGAAAAAATGACTGAAACTACAAAAGAAGAACCACAACAGGAAGAAGTTCCAGAAAAACCATACAGTTGGCTTAGAAATGAAGAAAGTACTAAAGTACTACCACCAAAAGAAGAGGTTAATGAAGAAGAAAGTAGTGATGTTGTTGAATACCAAACTCTAATGGAACAAAAAGAAACAACTGCAGATTCTCTTGCTACACAAAAAGAAATATTAATGAATTTAAGAAAACAAGTTGAACATAATAATCGTCTATGTGAAGCTAAAAAACGCGATTTAATAGAAGAAAATATGGCTTTAACTCAAGAATTAAATGATGTTTTAGCCGAAATTAATCGTTTGAGTGATACAGTAAATCAACAAGAAGCTTTTCTTGGTATAAGTGAAGATAATAAAACAAGATAGGACATTTTGTCCTTTTTTTGTATAAAAAAGAACTATTGTTATCATAATATTAATAAGAAAAAATAAAATATTAATAGGTGAAAAATGCTTTATTATTTTCTCTTCTTAATAGGATTTGGTTTATCAATTATTGGATTTATGTATATAATTTTATATTTAAATTATTTATCAATAGGTTTATCTATTAAAGAATATTTAAATTTTATTAGTAATAGAGGAGAATGTTATTTAGCAATAATAGGTCTATTTATAATAAGTATAGTAATATTAAAAAAGGAGAAAAAATGATTTATATTTATGATATTATTTTGAATTTTAATTCTGTATTCTATGAGTTTTATGAATGGGACAGTAAAGATAATTTAACTTTTATTCGAAAAATTCCCCTTGTAAAAGTCAATACTAATTTTATAAATGATATTTTAACTAAAAAGGTTGTAATTGATGATCCAATAGTTTTAGAAATAACTAATAAATGTGAAATAACAAGTTGTAAAAAAGCTAATAAAATTAAATATGCATGCTTATTTACAGATTCTTTAAAAGTTATAGGAGTTATTCTAAATGATAAAAAACAAATAATTAAAGTAAGTGATTTACTTTTAGATGAAGCAAATGATGTAATAAATATTTCTAAAAGAACGAATATAAGATCTATTACATACAATATATTAGAAAATAAAAATAATGAGTTTTTTCTAACAAAAAAAGAAATAAAAATAAAAAATTATTTGCAAGATGAAATACAAAATATACAAAATAAAAAAGATTTTTCAAAATTATCTTATTTATACTTTGAATATTTTAATAAAATTCCTGATAATAATTGTGATATTTCTAAAGAATTATTAAATTCTTTTAAAAATAATTTAACTACTAAACATATAGAATTATATGAGCTTTTAAAACTTATTCATCAATAATGTAAACTGACATCTAAATTTGACAATTTTTTTATTCTCTGTTAGAATATTAAGTCGTCACACAGAAAGAGGTGGAATTATGTTTTATTCAATACAACAAGCAGAAAGTGCGTGTGAAGAAGAACCGTCCCTGATTTTTTCTTTAATAAAGGAATGTGATAAAGATGTTGTTTCTAAAATAATTTCTAAAGATAATTATGATTTTAGTATTGTAGATTCTTTTGGTAATAATGTTATTATGGCTTTACTAAAAAATAAATACTATGATTTAGTATTAAAATATATAGATAAAGTAGACATTAATCATCAAAATAATGATGGTGATACTATTATGCATTTATTAGTAGTTAATAACTATGCTAATACTAAAGAAATAATGGATTATATTTTAAATAATAAGAAATTTATTCCAAATATTAAAAATAATCTAGGAGAAACTATTTTAGATAAATCTATTAATAGTAATTATTTATATACAACTATTAAAATTTTAGGGGATCAAAGGTTTAATTCAATCGATATTTATTCATTTAAAAATTTATATGAAACTTATATAAAAAGTAATAATTATGGTAAATATTCAAAACTTTCTAATTTAGAAATTATTCTTGATAATTTAGTAGATAAAGAACTATTACCAAGAATGAATAAATTAATTAGTTTGATTTATAATAATTTAGATAGTATTAAAAATGATTTTTATATATCTAAAACTGAAAAAATAGATAATCTTATTAATTTAGTTATTTCAGAATGTCTTAACTAAAAAGATTATCTTTTTTTGTATAAAATTACTAAAACTTTCCATATTATAAGTGGAGGTAATATGAAAAAAATAATTGCAGTTATTTTACTTACTTTAGTTTTTACCGGTTGTGGTAGTAATTTAATGAATACTCCAACTAAGAAAGTAGAAGCAATGTTAAATAACTATATTACTTTAGATAGTAAAGTAATAGAAGATTTAGATGAAACTTTATTAACTGAAACAATTATGAATAATGATCAAAAAGAACATTATAAAAAAATATTAAAACGTCAATATCAAAATTTATCTTATACTATAAAAGATGAAACTATAGATGGTGATAAAGCAACAGTAGAAGTTGAAATAAATGTATATGATTATTATAAAATTAATAAAGAATCAGAAGCTTATTTAAATAATAATATTAAAGATTTTACTAATGAAGATGGAACAAAAAATTTAACTAAATATAATGATTATAAGTTAGATAATTTAGATAAAGCAAAAGATAAAATTACTTATACTCTAAATTTAACATTGCATAAAACTTCAGATAATTGGGTATTAGATGACTTAACTGATGTTGAAATTAGTAAAATACATGGCCTATATGCTTATTAATAGGTCTTTTTTTTAACAAATTAAATTAAAAGATATCTTCTTCTTGAAAAGTATGATATTATTATTTAGTAATTTACTATTTTTAGTAATATAATTTAATGTTAAAGGAGGCATTATGAAATATTATTTAATAGGAATAAAAGGATCAGGTATGAGTGCTTTAGCATCTCTTTTATATGATTTAGGAAATACTGTTGTAGGATATGATGATAGTATAGATGAAAAGTTTACTATGAAAGGTTTGAATGATAGAAAGATAAAAGTTTATCATGATGATGAATTTATTCCAACAAATGATTTTCTTGTTTGTTATTCAAATGCTATCAAAGAAGAACATAAAGAAATTCAAAGACTTAAAAAAAAAAAAAAAAAAATGATAAAGTATCAAGATTTAATTGGAAGTTTAACCAAAAAATATGAAACTATTTCTGTATCAGGTACTCATGGTAAAACAACAACAACGTTAATGATTTCAAGTATTTTAGATGAATTTATGGGAGTTAATTACTTTGTTGGAGATGGAAGAGGACATGGTAATATTAATAATAAAGTATTAGTTTTAGAATCTTGTGAATACAACAAACATTTTTTAAGTTATTATCCTAAAAACTTAATTATAACTAATATTGATTTAGAACATACTGAGTGTTATAAAGATATTGATGATATTATTTCTTGTTTTAATATCTTAGCTAATAGATCCAGTAATGTTATTTTATGTGGTGATGACTCTAATGTTTTAAAAATAAAAACTGATAATCCATGTTATTACTATGGTTTTAATTCTAATAATGATTTAATAGCAACTAATTTAGAATTAACAAGTACTCATTCTAAATTTGATGTTTATTATAAAGGAGAATACTTTGATACTTATACTTTAAAAGTATTTGGCCGTCATATGATTTTAGATAGCCTAGCTTGCATAATGACATGTATTTTATATAAAGTTGATAAAAACTTAATTAAAGAAAAATTAAATGATTTTAATGGAGCAGTAAGAAGATTTAATGAAACTATTATAAATGGTAAAATAATAATAGATGATTATGCCCATCATCCAACTGAAATAAAAACCGTTTTAGATGCAGCTAAACAAAAATATCATGATAAAAAAATAATAGCTGTTTTCATGCCTAATACTTATTCAAGAACCAAAGATTTTCTAAATCAATTCATTGATGTCTTAAATCAATTTGATTATAGTTTTATAACAGATATCAAATGCGATCGAGAAAACCCAAATGACTACGCAGGAATTACAAGTGATAGTATTATTAATAAATTAACAAACGGTGAAAAACTAACTAATCCAAGTCAATTATTAAAATATCAAAATGAAGTTATCTGCTTTATGAGTTGTGCTAATATAACACCTCTTATAAATAAATATAAATCTTTACTAAAATAAATTAATTACATATAATACTTTGGTGATTAAATGAAAATAATAAATGAGGAAGAAAAAATAATTTTATACTTATATAAAAGCTTTTTTTCAATCAATAACAAAGAAATAATTACTAAAGAAATAAAAGATTTATTTATAAAACTAATTAAATACTATAAATTATCATTTTCAGGTATTTATGATGTTTATGTTTATGAAAATAAGTTATATGGAACTATTATTGAAATAATTAAAAAAGATAATTTATTATTTTCACCTGATTTAATAGATATAAAAGTAAAAATTAAAAAAGATACAAATATTTATTTAAAAACTAAAGATTACTTTGTTTTTAAAGATTATAAAAGTGTTTATTACTATAACAATTTTTATTATATACCAATTGATATTATTGATAATGATTATTTAAAACTAATAGAATTAACTGAAATAGAATATAATTTAGATTTAAAATTACTTCAAAAGGTTTGCTTAAAAAACTCTTATAAAGAGAAAGGAATGAATTTTATATGAAATATGTAATACTTGAAATAATACCATCAACATCTAAAAGAGAAACCGGTAATATTTTACAAATACAAGCTTTAAAATTAAATGAATTAAAATTAATAGATAGGTTTGATTATCGTTTAGATATTCCTCTTAAAAATCCTGATTTATTAAATATATTAAGCTATGATAAAGATAAATTTACTTACGTTAAAGATGAAAAAGAATTACTAAAAAATTTTAAAGATTTTATTTCTGATTTGCCTTTATTAATAATTGATAATCCTTATACTCTTGATTATTTAAAAGATATTAATAATCCTAAGGAAAGTGTTTTTAAACATTTAAATTTAGAATATAGTCAAGATGTATTTGATAAAATTATTAATAAATATAATTTAGAACCTAGTAATCATCTAGTTGATTTATTATATGAAGCTTTGATATATGAATCTAATAATTAATAATATTTTAGTTATCTAATTAATATTATTAATTGGGTGGTTTATGAAAATAGATGAAATATTTATGATAGTTGCATTTTTTGTAAGTTTAATCCTTGGTTATTTTGCTAAGAAAAATAATTTTATTAAAACTGAATTAATTCCTCTTCAAAATTTAATAATAGGTTTAATTGTTACAATTATTGAATGGATAATTACTAAAAGTTTTAATGAAGCAATTATTTTATCAGGTGTATTAGCTGGGGGAACATATGACATATTTCATAATTTGAAAAAAATTGTTAAAAACAACGAATAATGTTTTTAACTTTTTTAAATTTATGGTAAAATAGATTTGAAAAGAGTTGATTGTATGTTAAAAGATATTAAAGTAATATTTATGGGAACACCTGAATTTAGTACTGATGTTTTAAAAATGTTAATTGCAAATACTAAGGTAATAGGTGTTATAACTCAACCAGATAAACTAGTAGGAAGAAAAAAAGAATTAGTATTTTCTCCAGTAAAAAAAATTGCTTTAGAAAATAATATTAAAGTTTTCCAACCGGTTAAAATTAGAAATGAATATGAAGATATTTTAGCTATGAAACCTGATATAATTATAACAGCTGCATATGGTCAAATTATACCTAAGGCTATACTTGATTTTCCAAAATATGGTTGTATAAATGTTCACGGTTCACTTCTACCTAAACTAAGAGGGGGGGCTCCTATTCAACATGCAATTATAGATGGCTATAAAAAAACTGGTATAACTATTATGTATATGGATGTTGGAATGGATTCAGGAGACATTATTTCTCAAGAAGAAATAGAAATACTAGAAACAGATACTTATAAATCATTACATGATAAGTTGAAAGTATTGGGTTCATCTCTTCTTTTAAAAACTTTACCTAGTATAATAAATGGAACAAATTCAAGAATAAAACAAAATCCAAATGAAATAACATTTGGTTATAATATAAAAAGAGAAGAAGAATTATTAAATTTTAATGATACTAAGGAAAATTTATATAATAAAATAAGAGGTTTAAATGAAGAACCAGGAAGTTATTTCTTGCTTGATAATAAAATAATTAAAGTATATGCAAGTGAAAAAGTAGAAGATTTAAGTTTTAACAATAAAGAAAATGGGGAAATAGTTTTAGTTGATAAAAAAAGTTTTTCAATTAAAACTAAAAATGGATTATTAAAAATATTAGAAATAAAACCAGAAGGAAAAAATAAGATGCCTGTTGCTAATTTTTTAAATGGTAATAAAAATTTATTAGGTAAAATAGTAAATGAAGGAGTAATATATGAAAGATAAAAAAGAAAAAATAACAATTAAATCTATTTGGAAATGGTTAAGATCTGATAAAGGAAAAAAATATTCATTTGTTGTTTTTTACTTCTTCTTTTTTATCTTTCTTTTTATAGTTATGTCTTTTCCTAATAATATAGAAAATAAAGATAATAATCAAACTGATATTGAAGAAACTTCTTTATTATTTAGTACTTCTAATATAGAAGAAGATAATATTAATTTTAATTATTTAGTTAAAATTGACAATGATACTAATATTTATTTGGTTAATAAAATTAATAAAAGTATTAAAGTAGAATATAATAATGAAACATATAATTATTATTATGAAAATGGAAATTTAAAACCTGCAAGTGATACAGATCTTGATATATTTTATCAATTATTAGATGTTTTTGAAGTAAAAAGAATATTAAAATCTAGTAAATTTGTTTCTAAAACTGAATATAGTGATGGAACATTTATTTATAATTACGAAATAGATAATGAAACTTTAAGTGGTTATTTAAATACTTTAGTATTAGATAGTAGTTTAAAAAATAGTATTAATGTAATAATTAAAGATAATAAAGTATTTAGTATGAAATTTGATTTAAAAAATTTAATTAATAGTTCTAATGTTTTGACTAAACAAGTTTCTTTATATGAAATAAATTTAAATTATGGTGATATAGATGAATAAAATAGTTTTAATAGATGGTAATAATATTTTATTTAGATCGTATTATGCAACTGCTTATAGTGGTAGTTTAATGAAAAATTCTAAAGGGGAACCTACTAATGCTTTATATGGGCTTATTAATATGTTAAATAAGATTATAACAGAAGAAAATCCTACTCATATAATGATAGCATTTGATAAAGGAAAAACTTTTAGACATGATAAATATTTAACTTATAAAGCTGGTAGATCTGAAATGCCTGATGAACTTAAGAAGCAATTTTTAGTTTCCTATGATTTAGTTGTTAGTATGGGGATTAAATATTTGATGGTTGATAATTATGAAGCTGATGATATTATTGGAACATATGCAAGAATGGTTGATGAAAGTCAAGACTTTGAAGGATTAATAGTTAGTAGTGATAAAGATTTATTACAATTAATATCTGATAAAATTAAAGTAAAATTATTAAAAGCAAATGATTATATCATGATGGATAAAGATAAATTCAAGGAATTTTATGGTTTAACTGATCCTAAAAGAATAGTTGACTTGAAATCTTTAATGGGAGATAGTAGTGATAATATTCCTGGTGTTAAAGGAATAGGTGAGAAAACAGCTCTTAGTTTATTACAAAAATATGATACTTTAGATGGTGTTTATAATAATATAGCAAGTATTAGTGGTAAAACTAAAGAAAAATTAGTTTTAGATAAAGAAAATGCTTATATGAGTTATGATATAGCAACTATTTATAAGTATGTTCCAGTTAATTATTCTTTAACTGATTTAGTCTATGAAGGACCAGATAAAAAGGAATTAATTAAACAATTAAATGATTTAGAGTTTTATTCATTTTTAAAAAAGATAGATATTGATAAACAAGAGAGTAAAGACTTAAATTATCAAGTAATAAATAGTTTAGTTGATTTAAAACTAGATAGTCCTTATAGTATTTATTTAGAAGTACTTGGTTATAATTATCATGATGCAACTCCTTTAGGAGTTAGTATAAAAACTAAAGATAATTTATATTATGTTCCCTTTGATTTATTAAAAAATACTAGTATATTTATGGATAATAGAAAAAAATATACTTATGATTTAAAAAAATTATTAGTTGTTTTTCATAAATATGATATTAAAATTGATAAGAATATTGATGATTTAATGTTAATTTCTTATTTACTTAATAAAAATATGCGAGGTGATATAGCCTATCTTGCTAATAGTTATCAATATGATATTAAGTTTTATGATAAATTATATGGATCTGAATTAACTATAAAGTATCCTAAAGATAATTTGTACATTGAAGAAATTGTTAAAAAAGCTTTATTTATTTATCAAGAATATGAAAACTTTTATCAAGAACTTTTAAATGATAATATGGAACATCTTTATTTAGAGATTGAAAAACCACTTAGTTATGTTTTAACTAAAATGGAAGAAAATGGTTTTTTAGTTGATGTAAATTACTTAGAAGAATTTGGTCATGCACTTGATCGAAATATTGATAAAATAGAAAATAAAATCTATGAAATAGCAGGAATTAAGTTTAATTTATCATCTCCTAAACAATTAGCGGATATTTTATTTAATAAACTTTGTATTCCTTATCCAAAAAGAGTAAAAGATAATAATTATTCAACTAGTAAAGAAATTCTTGATAAGATAAAAGATGAATATGAAATAGCTGGATTAATTCTTGAATATCGAGCTTTGTTTAAAATGAAAACTAGTTATGTAAATGGTATTATAAATGAAATTAAAAGTGATCATAAAATTCATACGATTTTTAATCAAACTTTAACAAGAACTGGAAGACTTTCAAGTGAAAGACCTAATTTGCAAAATATACCTATAAGAGATGAACTTGGAAAATTAATAAGAAAAGCTTTTATTCCAAGTACTGATAATGAAAAAATTGCTTCATTTGATTACTCTCAAATTGAGTTAAGAGTATTTGCTGCTATGTCAGGAGCAACTAATATGATTGAAGCTTTTAAACATAATTTAGATATTCATGCTAAAACTGCTAGTGAAATATTTCATGTTCCAATTGATGAAGTTACTAAAGATCAAAGAAGAAAAGCTAAAGCGGTTAATTTTGGTATAATTTATGGTATATCAAGTTTTGGTTTATCAGAAGATTTGGGAATAAATGTAGGGGAAGCTAAAGCTTTTATTGAAGAATATTTAGATGCTTTTCCAGGTATTAAAAATTATATGAGTACTTTAATTCATGATGCTTATAAAAATGGTTATGTTTTAACTTTAACCGGTAGAAAAAGAATAATTGATGAAATAACTAATAAAAATTATATTATAAGACAAGCAGGAGAAAGAATTGCTTTAAATACTCCTGTTCAAGGAACAGCAGCAGATATTTTAAAACTTGCTATGATAAAAATAGATGATGAGATGACTTCAAAAAAATTAAAAAGTAAAATGTTAGTTCAAGTCCACGACGAATTAGTATTTGAAGTGGATAATTCGGAAATAGAAATTATGCATGAACTAGTTGAAAGAATTATGACAACTTGTTATAATTTAGATGTACCTCTAGAAGTTGATTATGAAATAGGTAATAATTGGTATGATGCCAAGTAAAGGAGAAAAAAATGGAAGAAAATTTAAAAAGAAAAGAAGAATTACAAATTGTTAGAAGATTAAAAAAGGACTTAAATAATCCTCGTTATAGATTTTTAGGAGATGAATCAAGAGCTTTGATTTTGAATGCTTTAGTTGATTATGAACATGAATTAATAAATGCAATTATATTGTATAATAATAATGTAGATTTATTAAATGATATGGGAATTAAAAGTGAGAAAGTTGAATTACCAAGAGCTGATATGGAAGTTGTTAGATACCCATTTGAAAACTCTTTATTTAAAGTATACAATGATGTAAAGGCTGTTTATTTAAAAGATTTAGTTGATATGTATAGTCGAGGAAATCCTCAAGATTATGGTTTTACCGAAGAAGAATTAAAAGTACTTTTAAAATCTTTAAAGGAGTATGCTTTTAGTTTACAAACTATCATGAAACAGATTAAAAATAATCGAGATATTTATAATTCTTTATTTGAAGATACTAAAGTATCAGAAGAACCAGATCATTATGTACCTTTAACTCAAAGTAAAATTCAAGAATCATTATTTGATTATTTAGATAAACAACAAAAGCGAGAAAGTGAAACTAAAGAAAATAAAAATAAATAAAAAAATAAATACGTTAAATTAGAGGTTAAACAACAAATAATTATTTAAAAAAAATTTTAAATTTAACAAAAATATCACTTAAATAGGTTATTATCATATTATAAACTAGGGTGAAAATAAATGAATGATTATAGAATAGTTGTAGATGCTGGACATGGAGGATCAGATCCTGGAGCAGTATCAGGCAATTTAAAAGAAAAAGATTTAACTTTAAAAGCGGCTAATTATATGTATGATAGGTTTAAGGAGTTAGGAGTACCAGTTGCAATTACAAGAAGTGATGATGAAAGTTTAACAAGAGCTGAAAGACTTAGAAAGATGACAAATACGTTTGGGAATGATTCTAAAGTGTTAGTTTTATCTAATCACATAAATGCAGGGGGTGGCGAAGGTGCTGAGGTAGTCTATCCACTTCGTACTTCTTCAGCGCTTCCAGCCATGATACTAGATGCAATAGGTGATAAAGGTCAAATCAAAAGAAAATATTATCAAAGAGTTTTACCAGAAAATCCAAGTAAAGATTATTATTACATTATGCGTGAAACTCCTAATACAACAGCACTTTTAATTGAATACGGCTTCATTGATAATCCAAAAGATCAAGTAAAACTTCAAAACGATTTATTAGACTATGTTGAAGGAGTAGTAGAAGCAGTATCAAATTATATAGGTGTTCCTTATAAAAAGCCAAATCAAACAGATAGTCCAACAGAAGCAAATACTTATACGGTTAAAAGGGGTGATTCATTATATCAAATAGCAAGATCTTATAATACAACCGTATCTGAATTAAAATCTTTAAATAATTTAACAAGTGATATTTTAACTATTGGTCAAGTTTTAAAATTACCAGGTTATAACGAAAACCAAAATCAAACACCTACTGCATCCAATGAATACATTGTAAAACCAGGCGACTCATTATATCAAATAGCTAAAAATTATAATACAACCACAACAGATTTAATTAATTACAATAACTTACCAACCACAGTTTTATCAGTAGGTCAAATAATTAAAATACCAAATACAACAAGCAATGTTACTTATACTGTAAAATCAGGAGATACTTTATACAAAATAGCTAATAACTATGGTGTTAGTGTTGACTCCATCAAAAAAATTAACAATTTAACTTCAAATAATTTAACAATTGGAATGCAATTATATATACCAGAAGGAACAACCATTAAAGAAACTGATTACATTGTCTACAAGGTAGAACCAGGTGATACCTTGTATAAAATAGCTAAAAAGTATAATACCTCTGAAGAAGCAATTAAAGAATACAATAAATTAACTTCTAATATTTTAAAGGTAGATCAAGTGCTTCAAATTCCAACCGAAAATTCTACAAATGAAAATAATGTTTATACAGTAAGAAGTGGAGATACTTTATATAAAATAGCAAATAACTATGGCGTAACAGTACAAGAGTTAATGAATTTAAATAATTTAGCTACAACTTTACTTAATATTGGAGACACAATTTTAATACCAAAACAAATAACTGATTTTTAAATTATCTTTTAAAGGCATCTAACTAAAAAAATATTTTAGAAAAATATCAAAAATATCAAAAAAATACTTGCATATTCCTAAAAAAACATGTATAGTATTAGTAGTTACTGATTCGAAGTAATGGGGTTTCCTCAAGCATTACCTTGAATTAGCGAATAGATAGAAGGAGGATAATATGGCTTTAACAAAAGATGTAAAACAAACAATTGTTAATGAATTTAAAAGAGATGAACATGATACAGGTTCTGTTGAAGTACAAGTTGCAATTTTAACTAATGAAATTAATGCTTTAACTGAACACTTAAAAGTTCACATTCACGATCATCATTCAAGACGTGGTTTACTAAAGAAAGTTGGACAACGTAAAAGTTTACTAAACTACTTAGCTAAGAAAGATGTAAAAAGATATCGTGAGTTAATTAGTAAATTAGGATTAAGAAAGTAGACACTTATTTTTAGTGTCTTTATTTTTTGTTAGATTGGAGTTAGAATGAAAAAAGTATTTGAAAAAGATTTTTACGGAAAGAAGATAATCGTTGAATTTGGTGAACTTGCTAAACAAGCAAATGGTGCAGTTTTAGTTCGTTTCAATGATACAGTTGTTTTATCAACAGTTTGTGTATCTCAAACAGCAAATTTATTATCTGATTTCTTTCCACTTATGGTAGTATATCAAGAAAAATTATATTCTGTTGGAAAAATTCCAGGTGGATTTATTAAAAGAGAAGGAAGACCAACAGAAGCAGCAACCCTTGCAGCTAGAATGATTGATAGACCAATGCGACCTTTATTTCCAGAAGATTTTCGGAATGAAGTTCAAGTTGTTAATACAGTTTTATCAGTTGATCCAGATTCTCCACCTGAAATGCCAGCTATGTTTGCCTCAAGTTTAGCAACTTGTATATCAGAGGTTCCTTTTGATGGACCAATAGCAGGAGTTAAAGTTGGACGTGTTAATGGAGAATTTATTATAAACCCAACAATTGCTGAAGCTGAATTATCAGATATAGATTTAACTGTTGCTGGAACAATGGATGCTATTAACATGGTTGAAGCAGGTTCTAAGGAAGTATCTGAAAGTGATATGTTAGATGCTTTAATGTTCGGTCATAAAGCAATTCAAGAATTATGTAGTTTTGAAAATGAAATAATTGAAGAAATCGGTTTAGCTAAGATGGATTATCCAAAATTAATAATTGAAGATGAATTAAGAAGTGATGTAGATAATTTAATTAGAGCTGACTTAGATAAAGCTCTTCGCATCAAAGATAAACTTGAAAAATATGCTGCAATCGATGCGGTAAAAGATAATTTAGTTTTAAAATATGAAGAAGCAAACAAAGATTTAGATAGTGATAGTTTAAATGAATTAAAAGTTAAAGTAATTCGTATCTTTGAAAGTATTGAATATGAATTATTTAGAAATATTACAGTTCTAGAACATACAAGATCAGATGGACGTATGATGGATGAAATAAGACCACTTTCAACAGATATAGATTTATTACCAAGAACTCATGGTAGTGCTTTATTTACAAGAGGTCAAACTCAAAGTTTATCAGTTACTACTTTAGGTGCTCTTGGAGAACATCAAATATTAGATGGTTTGGATATTGAAACTGAAAA